>JAKUTG010000011.1:0-22601 GCA_022447905.1 Pseudomonadales bacterium
TGGCGTGGTGGTTGCAAACGATGAAACCACAAGCTTCATTATTCCGAAGAGTTTAAGTTCTCGCATTGCATCCATTGAAGACATGAAAAGTAAAGTTGTCATCGGTCGCTACCGCATGGACCTCTTTGGGAACTCAACAATCGGTGCGCTGGTTACTGATCGACGCGGTTCTGGTTACGACAATACCGTAGTTAGCATTGATGCTTCTTTGCGGCCCACTGACTCCGACACCATTTCAATACAGAGCATGTATTCCAGTTCTGACTATCCCTTGATGATTCAAGATCAGTACTCACAAGAATCCAGCATTAGCGATAGCAGCCATGTAATTGAGTATCAGCACAGTGATCGTCGGTGGGACTGGCGGCTTGGTTACTACGATTGGGGAGACGATTTCAGGGCAGATTTGGGCTTTATAAATCGAGTCGACTTCAAACACATAGTTGCTACAGTCGGACACACTTGGCGTTGGGATGGAGATGGATTCTTTAGTCGCATTCGGTTTGCGGCAGACTATGATCGCACCGAAGATCAATCAGGATTACAGTTAGAAGAAGAGACGGAATTCTTTCTTAATATGAATGGGCCCAAGCAGTCATATTTAAACGGTTTATTTGGGGGCAGCGAAACCTACTGGAATGGAAAATATTTCGACGAACAATTCAACATGATTAATGTTGGTTTTTCACCGACACCTAATCTAACCATTAGCTCGTTAATTCGTTATGAAGATGTTGTAGATTTTGCCAACACCAGGTTAGGTTATTCCAAACGTTGGGGGCCAAGAATTCGTTACCGTTTCGGCCGACATTTTTTGCTCGATGTTGAACACCAATTTCAGGATTTTGAATCGGATAGTGAGCATCTATTCACTGCCGACCTTACCGATGTAAGAGCGACCTACCAGTTTGATACCCGCAGTTTTTTGCGGCTCACGATTCAATATGCTGATCGAGAGCGAAATCAAGATAATTATCTATATCCAGTAAGCAGTCGATCCCGAGGTTTAGGTGCTCAATTACTCTATAGCTACAAGGTGAATGCAGCGACTCGCTTCTTCATTGGTTATTCCGATTCTGGCTTTCAAAATGATGACTATAATTCTATCGAATATACGAATCGCACATTCTTTGCCAAATTCAGCTATGCCTGGCTACCTTAAGGCTCAGCATTTCGTGTGTTTTAGTTTAATAGCTTGACCAGAACACTCGAAAATAACCTCAGAAGATAATGCATCCTGTTACACTTCAAACGTGCACTTAAACCCTGTCAAAAACCTCAGTGAATAGGTAATATTAAACTCTTTTTATTCCGTTGATTTGCAGTAAACGCCGGTGGGACAACAGACCGCTCTCTTCCAAAAACATATCAATGCTGGCGCCAAAATCGTGGATTTTGCCGGCTGGGATATGCCTATCAATTACGGCTCACAAATCGAAGAACATAATCAGGTTCGGGCCGCCGCTGGAGTATTCGATGTCTCTCACATGACGGTGGTCGATGTGAGCGGTGATGGTGCAGAGAAGTATTTGCGTTACTTATTGGCAAATGACGTAGCGAAGCTGAAGAAAGTTGGCCGTGCGCTCTATAGCGCGATGCTGAATCATGACGGCGGTGTTTTAGATGACTTAATTGTCTATCGCATGAGTTTTGGCTTTCGGGTGGTTATTAATTGCGCCACTCGCTCCAAAGATCTGCGTTGGATGATTCAAAAGACTGATGGCTTCCGCGTTTCAATCGAGGAAAGGCCGGATCTCGCTATTTTAGCGGTACATGGGCCCGAATCTATCGAGAAAGTGTGTGAGATTTTGTCAGGTGATGAGGTAAAAAAGATTCGCAAACTGAAAAATTTTCGAGGTGTCGAAATAGATCGCTGGTTCGTAGCTCGTACCGGCTATACCGGTGAGCAAGGTCTTGAGTTCATATTCCCAGAAGAAGAAGCGTCGAACTTTTGGGACAAACTGATGGCCGCTGGTATAAAACCAATCGGGTTAGGTGCCCGAGACACGCTCAGGCTTGAGGCAGGAATGAATCTTTATGGTCACGACATGGATGAAACAACTTCGCCTCTTGCCGCCAACATGGATCAGACAGTCGCTTATGAGCCGGCTGATCGGAAGTTTATTGGCAAGCCAGCGCTAATTGCTCACAAGCAATTACGCGACGCCGGAAAAATCCCAGAGTTAGTCGGCCTAGTCTTGGAAAGTCGTGGCGTGCTCAGAGAAGGTCAAAAAGTAGTCACAGATAAAGGGGATGGAGTTATAACCAGCGGGAGTTTTTCACCTACATTGAAGCATTCAATTGCATTAGCTAGAATACCTATTAATAGCGAATCCTGTGAAGTTGATCTGCGTGGCACATTAACATCGGCACGAATCGTAAAACCCAATTTCGTTCGCTTTGGCAAGAAAGTATTCAAATAAAAACACCGAGAAACTAAAGCTCTACCTAGGAAGGAATAAATGAGGGAGTCATTGCATGAGTTATATTCCTGATGATTTAAGGTATGCGTTAACACATGAGTGGGTTCGAATCGAAGACGATGGCACCGCCACTGTCGGAATTAGCGATCACGCACAAGATTCCTTAGGCGATATCGTATTCGTCGAATTGCCTGAACCCGGTTCGATAGTAAACGCCAATGATGAAGTGGCTGTGGTGGAGTCGGTAAAAGCCGCGTCCGACATTTATAGCCCAGTTTCTGGAGAGGTCACTGCCTTCAATGAGGCTCTGATCGATGCTCCCGAAACAGTGAATTCATCTCCCTATGAGAATGGTTGGTTTTTCAAAATTACCGTCAGCGATGGAGCTAAACTTGCTGATTTGTTGGATGCAGGCGCATATTTCGACCATTGCGAAGATGAATAAACGCTGAAACTGATTTGCTAGAATACGATTAAAACCAGTAAGCGAGGCTAGCATTCCGAGAATTTACTTTTGCTAAAATACTCACACCTAAGTTGAAAGAATCAATGCAGACACCAGCCAAATCTTCATACATGCCATCCAATTCCGCCCAAAAAGATTCAGCCCCAGCTCTCGAAATGTTGCAATATCAGGACGAATTCCTCCACCGCCACATTGGACCCGGGGATGTTCAAATCGCGGAAATGCTGCGCGAACTTGGATTGGAATCGCTGCAACAACTGTTAGTAGAAACCATTCCGAGCTCGATCCTCTCAAACAAGCCACTATCACTGCCGGATCCCATCCCAGAGAGTGAAGCCCTGGCGAAGCTCAAAAGTATAGCGGCAAAGAATAAGCAATCGCGTTCGTTCATTGGCCTGGGTTACTACGATACTTATACCCCCAATGTCATTTTGCGCAATGTGCTGGAAAACCCGGGCTGGTATACGGCTTATACGCCCTATCAACCGGAAATTTCTCAGGGTCGACTGGAATGTTTGCTCAACTTCCAACAAATGACTTTAGACCTTACCGCCATGGATTTGGCCAACGCATCCTTATTAGACGAAGCGACTGCCGCTGCAGAAGCCATGGCCTTAGCCAAGCGGACAAGTAAGAACAGAAACGCCCATAAATTTTTCGTTCATGAGAATTGCTTCCCACAAACCATCGATGTTATCAGAACCCGGGCTGAATGTTTTGGATTTGAACTAGTTATCGGAGGCATCGAAGACATAAATGCCGAAGGCTTATTTGGTGCTATATTTCAATATCCATCCATGTTGGGTGATGCCACCGATCTCACTGAAATCATTGCAATATTACACAAGCATAATGCCATTGCCGTAGTGGCGGCAGATTTAATGAGTCTGTCATTGCTTAAACCTCCTGGCGAAATGGGAGCGGACGTTGTGACAGGCAGCACCCAACGATTTGGTGTCCCTATGGGTTATGGAGGGCCTCATGCCGCTTACTTTGCAACCAAGAAGGAATACAAAAGAGCAGTCCCTGGGCGCATCATAGGTGTATCGGTTGACACCCGTGAGAAACTAGCATTCCGCATGGCCTTGCAAACTCGTGAACAACATATTCGCCGCGAAAAAGCGAACAGTAATATTTGTACTGCCCAAGTACTCTTGGCGAATATCGCAGCACTTTATGCAATGTATCATGGCCCTGCTGGCATCAAAAAAATAGCCGATCGAATTCATCGACTGACGGCTATTCTGGCTAACGGATTAGAGAGCGCAGGATTATCAGTTGTAAACAAAAACTACTTCGACACTCTCACGATTAATATTGCGGGCAACCAAGTGCAAGCTCTTATAGAACGCGCAAATCTGGCGGGGATCAATTTGCGCATGGATCGCCTCACTAATCATGGCACAGTTGGGATTAGTCTTGATGAGTGCACAACCAGGCTCGATATCGAGAGACTATGGCAAGTATTGGTTGGCAAAAATAGTAAAAAACTATCGGTCTCAACAATAGATAGTGCTATCACCCAAGGAGATATAGCGCCAGTTATCCCAGATAAATTAATTCGGCGGAGCGAGTATTTGCGACATCCGATTTTCGGTTATTATCATAGCGAAACCAAAATGATGCGCTATATTAAGCGACTCGAAAACAAAGATATATCTTTAGCCAACACGATGATTCCGTTGGGTTCCTGTACCATGAAACTAAATGCCGCGGCGGAAATGATTCCGATTAGTTGGCCGGAGTTTGCTAAGCCCCATCCTTTCACACCGTTAGATCAGATGGCGGGCTATCAACAAATGATTTCTGAACTAGAAGACATGCTAGCGGAAATTACTGGTTTCGATAACGTTAGCATGCAACCAAATTCCGGTGCCCAAGGCGAATACGCTGGTTTGCTAGCCATTAAGAAATACCTCAATAGCCTAGGCGCAATTAACCGAAATGTTTGCTTAATCCCAACTTCAGCGCACGGAACCAATCCTGCCAGTGCTCAGATGATTGGCATGAAAGTAGTGCTGATCGCCTGTGATGGAGACGGCAATATTGATGTGACAGATTTAAAAGCAAAAGCAGAAACTCATAAAGATGATTTGGCTGCATTGATGATTACCTACCCTTCGACTCATGGCGTTTATGAAGAAGCGGTAAAAGAAATCTGCCAGATCATTCATAATAATGGCGGTCAGGTTTATATGGATGGCGCCAATCTCAACGCTCAAGTTGGTGTTGTCAAACCAGCTGAAATCGGGGCAGATGTGTCCCATGTGAATCTGCATAAAACCTTTTGTATCCCTCATGGTGGAGGCGGCCCGGGTATGGGGCCCATTGGCGTGCGAAAGCATTTAAAGCCTTATTTGGCCAACCACTCTGTCATCAAAATCCAAGGTCCTAAAACGGACAACAGCGCAGTATCCGCTGCCCCTTGGGGAAGTTGCGGCATTCTCCCAATTTCCTGGATGTATATCGCCATGATGGGAAGCCAGGGTCTTCTGAAAGCCACCCAGGTTGCCATTCTTAATGCCAACTACATAGCAATTAAGCTAGCACCACACTACCCTGTGCTCTATACCGGTAGCCGTGGCTTGGTGGCCCATGAATGTATTATTGAT
Organism: Pseudomonadales bacterium; assembly: GCA_022447905.1. Classification (GTDB taxonomy): domain Bacteria; phylum Pseudomonadota; class Gammaproteobacteria; order Pseudomonadales; family Pseudohongiellaceae; genus UBA9145. The sequence continues at coordinate 5,502 of JAKUTG010000011.1, forward strand.
ATGCGCCCGCTCAAGCAAGCTTCAGGCATTAGTGAGGAGGACGTAGCTAAGCGGTTGATGGATTTTGGTTTTCACGCACCGACTATGTCATTCCCTGTTGCAGGCACATTGATGATTGAGCCTACTGAAAGTGAATCAAAAGAAGAACTGGATCGATTCATTGAGGCCATGATTCAGATTCGAAAGGAAATTGCGCAAGTCGAATCTGGCGAAATAGACGCTGAGAATAATTCGTTAAAGCACGCACCTCATACCATACATGACATGGTAGATAATCAATGGGACAGACCCTACAGTAAAGCTCATGCGGCTTTTCCGATGGGCGGTAACATGGATAACAAGTATTGGCCAGCTGTTAACCGTATTGACAATGTTTACGGTGACCGAAATTTATTTTGTTCTTGCCCGGCGATTGAAAATTACGAAGAGTAGTTATGGCCAAGGAAAGTTTGGAGAGCGCAGGTAAAGCAACTCAATTTCAAAAATTCCTAAATCAGCAATCCATTTTAATCAAACCCGCCATTAAGCAGCCCCATGATATTGGTTCGCTAATTTTGATACATGGGCTATTCTCGTGGCAGTAGGCCATGCACCAGCGTGAGTGACTTTAATGTGGTGCCAGAGCGACGAAATTCAGATAGGTTCTGGTACTCTTCATCGTCGTACCACTCTTTGGCTGCTTGTTCCGATGGGAATTTAAAAATTATTACGCGCCCTTTCAGTGGATCGCTGCCCTCCAAATTTTCGTGACTATCATCGAAGGTTATAAATTCTCCATTAAACCGTTTTAAGATTGGAAAAAACCCTTTCTCATATTTCTTGTACTCATCTAAATCACTCACGACCAAATTGGCAATCATATAAACCGGAGCGTTAGCCATTTTTCTCTCCCTAATATTACTTAGTGCATAAGATTTAAACCTTTCGAGGAGATCATTGCAACGTGACCCTGCTTTGCTGATCTAATTCCAACCCCAAAGTCAGTAATCAAATGAAAATTATTTGCAATACCAAAGTAAACATTGAATATCTCATGAGCCCTTCTAAATAAGTTTGCCTTAATTGAATCAAGAAGCAGTATAATTCGCAGCCCCGTCGGGGAACAGGCAAGAGTTAAGTACTGACTATGGAATTATTTCAAAAACATATTCGTTCTCTCACAGTGCGCTATCAGCGCGCGCTCGCTCTTTATCGAGAAAATAATAGAGGGCTTGAAGCTTTGCTTGTGCACAGCGGATGTCAATTATATTACTTTGCCGATGATCGCAGCATTTGTTTTCAGGCGTATGGCCACTACCTGCACTGGCTACCAGTTAATCGCCCGGATCAGTTTGTCTATTTCTCTCCTGGTCAAAAGCCTATTTATTTTCAGATCGAGCCGGAAGATTACTGGTACGACCAGAGCATCGAAAATGCTAGTTGGTGGGCAGACAGTTTTCAGATAATTCGTTTGGGGGCAGTTCAGGAAATTGCAAAATATTTGCTCGATGCTGAAGTGGGCTATATTGGCCCCAATGAATCGAGAGCAGCAGAAATTGGTATCAATAAAACAGCAATTAACCCTGAAGCAATCATCCATTATCTGGATTATCAGCGAGCTTATAAAACGCCATATGAAATTAATCAGCTTAAAGAAGCGAATCGCTTAGCTATTGCTGGACATGCCGCAGCTCGAGATTGCTTTCTAAATGGAGGCAATGAATATCAAATACACATGACTTATATGGAAGCCTGCAACATGTTGGAAGAAGAGAGCCCCTATACCAACATAGTGGCTCTGGATGAGAAGTCGGCGATTCTCCATTACCAGAGAAAGCGTCGGGGTAATAGCGAGCACAGTCAGGTTTTATTGATCGATGCAGGGTGCCGCGTGAATGGCTATGGCTCCGATGTCACTCGCACCACAGTCAAAGAGAGCGCGCATGATTCCTTTAAATCCTTATTGGCTGGGATGGAAATACTCGAACAGGAACTGGTAGCCATGGCAATCCCGGGGGTCGACTATCCAGAAATTCATCTTGCTGCGCTTTACAAAATTGGACAGCTGTTAATCGAACTCGATATTTGTCATGGTTCCGCAGAAGAGTTGATGAAATTGCATGTTTCTCATTTATTTATGCCCCATGGTGTCGGCCACCTATTGGGTCTACAAGTGCATGATGTGGGGGGTCATCAACAAAGCATAAATGGTGCAATAAAACCACCACCAAGCGATACACCTTCACTGCGCAATACGCGCGAGTTAAGCGAGGGTATGGTGTTTACCATCGAACCCGGATGCTATTTTATTCCATTTCTGCTGGAACCAGAAAGAAGTCAGGAGCGAGGCAAGGCAATCAACTGGAAGTTAGTGGATGAGCTGTATTGCTGTGGAGGTATTCGGGTAGAAGATAACGTACTAGTTGCAGAAGCCGGAGTGGAAAACTTAACACGCCAGTTCGAATAGCCTTCTGATTTTACTCACTAAATACTTTTTCTATTACTGATAGTAGAGCCGGCAAAGCTTGCTGGTTGGCATCTATTACTGATCTGGCTGCCAACCCCATTTGATTGCGTTTGAATTCATCTTCAATTAGTTCCACTAAGAATGTTGCAAGCTCTTGTTCGTTAGCTACCGTTTTTAATCCACCGGCACTTTCTAACTGCTTGCATATTTGCTCGAAGTTAAACTGTGAAGGACCTACCACAACCGGGAGAGCAAGTGCTGCTGGTTCTAATACATTTTGACAGCCCGTATCCACAAGGCTTCCTCCAACAAAAGCAATATCTGCGACAGAATAGTAGTCGAACATTTCTCCCATGCTATCCCCTAGTATGACTTGCGTGCTAGCGTCGGCGGTTCGTTGAGAGGACCGACAAATTGTTGTGAGTTCATTTTTTTCACAAAGTTTCCCGACTTCTGCAAATCTTTCGGGATGACGTGGAACGAGCAACAATAGCGTATTAGGTATTGTCCTTTGTACTTCCTTATAGGCGCTTATAACCTTAACTTCTTCGCCTTCCCGAGTACTTGCAGCAATTAAAACTGTGCGATCTGAATTTTTCATGAAATTAAAAAAAGAATCATTTGCTTGAGTTTTTGAGTCTTGTTCAACATTGAATTTTAAGCTGCCCGTAACAAATATTTTATCCGCGGGTGCCCCCAAGGCCAGAAACCTGTTTGCGTCTTGCGTTGACTGCGCCGCAATAGCATTAATTGATTGCAACATGGGTTTAGTCAGACCAGAAAATCTGGCGTAACCTGCGACTGATTTCTCTGACAATCTGGCGTTAGCCAAAATGATTTTAACACCCCGTTTTTTACACTGGTGTATAAGATTAGGCCACAACTCTGTTTCCATGATGATCAGCAAGTTAGGTTTAATGCGAGTGAGAAAGCGATTGACCGCTGTGGGTAAGTCATAAGGTAAGTAGCCGTGAAATATGGTGTCGCCAAACAAGACATCAACTCGATCAGCTCCTGTTGGAGTCATATACGTTAGCAGGATTTGGGCAGTGGGATAAGTTTGCGACAGCGCCTTAACTAGTGGCTCTGCTGCGATTGTCTCTCCAACGGAAACCGCATGAATCCATATTGTTGTTTTGGCTAGGTCAAATTCTGAGGATGGAGTATAACGGCCGAATCGTTCCGAGATACGTTGCCAGTAACCCGGCACTCGATAACCACGCCAGTACAACCGTAGCAAAATTAAAGGGACTGAAAAGATTAATAAAAGACTGTATAGAAATCGCAACATTGCAAGACTAGTATTCGACTGACGCCTTAAGGTGCTATTGGGAAATTAGATTTGATGTCGATATACTCTAGTCGCTTTAGCAACGCATTCATATTCAGTTAGTAAAGGTAACCAATGACATTGAGCTATTCAACCGACATCGTCGTATTCGGCGGCGGTGTAGCTGGGCTATGGTTACTCAATCGATTGCGTAATGAAGGATATGGAGTCATCCTTCTTGAAAGTAATACCCTTGGTTGCGGCCAAACTGTTGCATCTCAGGGCATCATTCACGGTGGTCTCAAGTATGCCCTGACAGGATCCCTTACTGGAGCCACCAATGTCATCGCGGATATGCCTGCGCGCTGGCGTAATAGCTTGCTGGGCAGTATAGAAGAAAACTTCGATATCGATTTGTCCAATGTGCGCGTCACCAGTGATCATTATTATATGTGGTCTGATACGGGTATGCGTTCCAAGCTGAAGGCTTTTCTGGGCAGTAAAAGTCTAATTGGCCGCGTTAGAGCCGTCCCTGAATCCAATTATCCTTCATTCTTAGCCGATGCTCCTGCGGAAGGCACGCTATACCGGTTACCCGATTTTGTTATAGATTCCTCTTCACTTATTGAAATACTAGCTGATCACCAGCCCAAAGGAATTTATCAAACTAACCCTAGCACTATCGAATTCCTTAAGGATGATTCTGGAAGTGTAACCGGGATCCTAATAAAAACGGAAAACAAAACAGTTAGAATTGCGACGCAGCGGATAATTTTCTGCGCAGGAGAAGGTAACCAGGCACTGATCGAAAAGGCTGCTCTAAAAACCCCCCATCCGCAGGTTCGCCCACTCAATATGGTGTATGTAAAAAGGCCTAAATTACCTATGGTGTTTATGCATTGTATAGGTAGCAACTTCAGTTTGACTCCTAGTCTGACCATAACCTCTCACCAAGACAAAATGGGCATCACCACTTGGTATTTAGGCGGGGAACTGGCTGAAAGCGGCGTAGCGAAGGGGCCCACAGAACAGATACACGCTGCGAAAAAACTAATCTTTTCGCTGTTCCCTTGGATCGAGTTTGACGAGGCGACCTGGGGTTGCTTCCTAATAAATCGAGCTGAAGCCAATATCAATAATAATTATCGGCCGGACGATGCCTGTTTGATCGAAGAAAAAAATGTGCTTGTTGCATGGCCAACAAAGCTTACTCTAACACCCGTACTGGCCGATAAAACTATTGAAATGCTTCACGCTACCAGCGTAAAGGCCACGGATAGAGAACACTGCGCTGAACTGGATTCACTCTTTAATCGACCTAGCATCGCGAATGCGCCTTGGAGTTAAAAATCAGTGACACCGTCAACCCGCCCGCTAGGGCAAACAGGCTTGGAGGTTTCCTCCCTTGGCTTAGGCACCGTTAAGTTCGGCCGTAACCGGGAAGTAAGATATCCCAACAGTTTCTCTTTACCTTCCGATCAAGAAATCATAAACCTTCTCGATCTCGCCCAATCACTGGGTATAAATTTGTTGGACACGGCTCCAGCTTACGGTAGTAGCGAGCAACGCATAGGTAGACTGCTTAGCAATCGTGCCAATTGGGTGATCTGCACTAAAATTGGCGAGGAGTTTTTACACGGACGATCCTTCTTTAATTTCACCGCTGATCATGTCCATTACAGCATTGAGCGCAGCCTGCGTAATCTCAATACAGATTACTTAGATATTGTGCTCATTCACTCTGACGGGAATGATATGCGTATACTCGAATCAACGGGTTGCCTTAATGCTCTGTTGACATTGAAACAGCAAGGAATAGTGCGAGCAGTGGGCATGTCGACCAAAACAGTAGAAGGTGGTATGAAGGCCATAGAAATTGGAGACGTCGTCATGGTGACCTACAACCCATCAAACAACAAAGATCACGCCGTAATAGACCGCGCGGTGAAACTGAATAAAGGCGTGCTTATCAAAAAAGTGCTAAACAGCGGACACGATTGCATTAGCACGAAGGCTAAAGTTGCAAAGAATCTCCGATTCGCTCTCGGCCACCAAGGCGTGAGCAGCGTAATAGTGGGAACGATTAGTGCCGCTCACCTGAAAGCAAATTCGGACATCGTGAAAAGTATGAAGGTTTGAGCTAACACGGCGAATTAAATATCAAAAGGCTATTCGCCAACTTCTTTTATTTTTTCCATGATTGCCGACGTTGAACAGTTATCTAGAAACTCCAGAACTCTCACCACACCTCCATAAGATTTTACATAGTCCGCACCCACAACCTGATCCATCGTATAGTCTCCACCTTTTACTAGCACTTCAGGTTGCAAAGATTCCAATAACGGCTCCGGCGTGTCTTCGGAAAAACTTACTACCCAGTCGACCGCTTCAAGGCCGGCGAGTACTGCCATGCGCCGTTCTACTGGATTTATTGGGCGACCTTCCCCTTTTAACCGGTGCGCCGAATCGTCATCATTAATCGCAACGACGAGTCGATCACCCAAGCGCTTCGCTTCTGCTAGGTAGCCAACATGGCCGGCATGGATAATATCGAAACAACCATTGGTAAAGATGATCTTTTCGCCATGAGCTTTGGAATCCTGCACAACTATTTGTAATTGCTCCGCTGTCATAACACCGCGTCCGGAGTTCTGATCTGCTAGCATAGCTCTGCGAAGCTCAGGCCCGCTTATAGCGGCAGTACCTAGTTTGCCAACGACTAGGCCAGCCGCGAGGTTGGCGAGTGCAGTCGCATCCGCCAATCCATCGCCAGCCGCCATTGATGCAGCCAGTACAGATATCACAGTATCTCCCGCACCTGTGACATCAAACACTTCCTGGGCCCTTGCCGGCAAATGAAGCTCGGGTGAATCCGGCCGAATTAGAGTCATCCCGTGTTCACCGCGAGTAATGAGAATAGCTTCCAGGTTTAGCTCCCTGACCAAACGCAGCCCTTTATTTACAAACTCGTCCTCGTTATCGCTGCCTCCCACTACGGCTTCAAACTCAGTTAAGTTGGGAGTGATCAGTGTGGCGCCACGATACTTCGTAAAATCTGCGCCTTTTGGATCGACGATAATAGGAATGTTCCTACTTCGACCTAGGTCAATAAGATCAATAATGTCCTGCAGAGCACCTTTGCCATAATCGGAGAGCACCATTACTTGTGAGTCATCAACGAGTGATTTCGCCTTGTCTTGCAACCCAATGATATCTGAAGCTTCAAATGCTTTTTCGAAATCGAGCCTAATGAGTTGCTGATGCTGGCTGATAATGCGCAGCTTGGTTATGGTGGGTTTTTCCTCAGACTGAAGAAAATCGCAATAGACACCCGCGGCTTTGAGCCGAGAGAGTAACTCGAGCCCAGATTCGTCGTCACCTACAACACCTACGAGTCGAACAGCACTGCCCAAAGCGGCAATGTTGAGAGCTACGTTACCGGCTCCGCCGGGGCGATCCTCGCGATTAGCAACTTGCACGACGGGAACCGGCGCTTCCGGTGAAACGCGTGATGCAGAGCCATGCCAGTATCGGTCTAGCATGACATCACCGATGACCAGTAACTTGGCATGTTGAAACGGTGGCATCTCCAGCTTCATACGAAACTCTCCAAAATAGGCCAAAACCTCTTACTTTCCCGGCGGCAGATCATAACACAGCAGGGATTAGGAGTAGATTAGCAACCGAATGCGAATATCCTAGTTATATTCTAAAAAGTGGGTTTTTATAGCTTAATATAAACCCATAAAAAGCTTTTTGTGGGTATTTATATTTATTTTGGATATATTCCTCTATATCGAGTGAAACTGAGATTGCAGGCAGCATCTGCTACAATTCGCGCCAAACCGCCTTTGAACTTCATTTAAGTAGGCTAGCTCCGTGCCTGAAGCATCACTGAAAAAAATTTCGCTCCGTCAATTTTGCGCACCCCGTTACTGGCCCACCTGGATTGGGCTTGGTTTTATGTGGTCCGTTGCACATCTACCCTTTGCACTACAAATTCAGATTGGTAAGTTATTGGGAATATTAAGCTATTATTTCGCCCGTAATCGCCGCCAGGTTTGTGAAGTAAACCTTAATCTATGTTTCCCAGAGCTGACCGATTCAAAGCGTCGACAACTCGCTAGAAAAACTTTCATCTCCAACGGTATCGGGCTAATTGAAATTGCTATCGCATGGTATCGTGACCCGGAGGAATACAAGGACCGTGTTACCACTTCAGGGCTCGAAAATCTAAATGCCGCACTTGCCATGGGTAAGGGAGTGCTACTACTCTGCGCTCACTTCACTACATTAGAGTTCGGTGGGTTTCTTTTTAACCTCTTTCACACTATGGATGTGACTTACCGCCCAAACAAGAACGCGTTGTTTGAAGCAGCCATGTACAACGGTAGAATCAGACATTATCCTAACGTGATTGACCGAAAGGATGTGCGCAGCGCCATTCGTACTTTGAAACAAGGAAATATTCTCTGGTACGCGCCGGATCAGGATTACGGCGCTAAGCATTCAGTATTTGTCCCGTTCTTTGGCAATAGAGCTGCTACGATTACTGCCACCAGTCGATTCGCCGGGGCGAATGATTCAGCAGTCGTATTCTTCAGTCATTATCGAAAAGAAGACAATTCAGGTTACCATCTTGAATTCAGCCCTATGCTAGAAAACTATCCCAGTGGTAACCAGGAAGAAGATGCTAGGGCCATCAATATATTGGTCGAACAGGCAATAAGAAGGCAACCAGACCAGTACCTGTGGTTACATAAAAGATTCAAGACCCAGGCCGCTGGAAAGTCTGCAAGACCTTATTAGGATGGGATCAAACTTGACAACTTGCACAACCAAGCAGATAGACGTCAGAATGATTGCCGTTATTTTGAGCCTTCTAATTTCAATAATTACTATTCTTTTCCCTGATACACCCAATGACGATGCTTATGTTTATATCAAGACTGCTGAAATATTTCTTATTGAAGGCACGATTGCTGCATTCCAACATTACGCTTGGGCAGGCTACTCATTATTAATTGCTTTCGTAAGCCAATTAGGATTTTCACTATTCACGTCAGCGTTTGTAATTAATGCTCTATTTTACGCGCTGCTAGTGTATTCCTTCCTTAGTATCGTAAAACTCATTGACGATTCACCGCAAGTTTTAATTCTGGCAGCGCTCAGCGTGCTGCTATACCCACAGCTCAACGAGTACCGTTATCTAGTCATCCGTGATGTTGGATTCTGGGCTCTCTCACTGTTTGCCCTGTGGCAGCTCCTTTTGTTCGGAACTAATCGAGCGATAGTGCATGCCTTTGCCTTTAGCCTGGCCCTACTGATTGCGACAAGTTTTCGAGCAGAAGCTATAGCATATTTAACCGTAGTGCCATTTGCAGTTTTATTCGATAGCAGGTTTGATAAAGGAATACGTCGACAAAATTTTTTACGCCTTTTGGGAATAGTTCTTACGTTATCCATCGCTTCGTTATTTTTACTAGCACTTGGCGGAATGAGTTTTGGCAGCCTGTTAACAGATTTTATATCTCGTTACGAGCCTCTCGTTGAGAGGGCATTCAATCCTAGCGTAACAGAGGCTGCGATGCTTGGTACGGTCCTTTTCGGGGAACATGCAACAAATTATTCACAAGAATATATTGCTGTGTTTCTTGTCATGGGATTTGCAGCGGTTCTGGCAGCAAATTTATTTAATGGCATAGGTGGTCCGTATTTTTGGCTACTTCTTTATGGTGCTTTAAAAAAGTATATAAAAACAGAACAGCACCTAGTTGTGCCTGTCATCTTCTACCTTATGATTAACGCCATCATCATTTTCGGCTTCCTCTATATTTCGCGTTATCTTTCCAGCCGCTATGCTATGTTGTTTTGCTTGTTGGTTGCCTTGATGATACCGATAGTACTTTCACGAATTATTGACAGTTTCCGCGGACGTAACTGGGGAACAATTGGTATGCGGGTTGTAATTCTCTTCTTCGGTTACCTGGGATTCGATTCATTCATAAGCTTTGGTGACTCGAAGGGCTTTGTCTTCGAGTCAATTAACTGGATTAAAGAACAGCCCGAAACCGATGTAAATCTAATAACCAACAATCATGCAATCGCCTATTTCACCGGGAAAATTTTTGACTATGACCTAACCCAAAGATCTCTGACCGAAGATCAGATCAGTGCTGCACAGCCCAATGATCTAATTGCCATTGAGATGTACTACGAGATGACGGAATTAGTAACCAGGGATCAGGTAGGTAATCTGTTAGACCTCCAGATAGCATTCCCAAGCCTGGAAGATCAGCGGGTCGCAATTTACCGACGGATAAATCACTAACCGTAAAAGCATCACCAGATATCTGATTTCTCGCGTTTCGTTACCAATAAGTCTTCCAAGATCATGTAATTGAGATCAGTCCCCATAAACATATTCACTGCATCCTCTGGGGTGCAGACCAAGGGTTCACCAGGCCGGCTCAACGTGGCATTAATTAACACGCCATGTCCTGTATTCTCCTCAAAACATTGTAATAACCGATGGAAATCCGGATTGCTGCCGTGATTGACCACTTGCGCACGGGTGGAGCAATTTTGACAAACAGTCGCCGGATAAAGCTCCCGCCATTTTTTACTTACAGGCAAACTTATACACATGTACTCATCGTGGCTGTCGCGAGGCAGAAAATCTTCCGCTGTAGTGTTGAGTACACTAACCGAAAATGGTCGCCAATGTTCCCGGAACTTGATTTGATGGTTAATCACATTTGCAATGCCTTTCTGGGTGGGATTAGCGAGGATACTGCGATTGCCCAATGCCCTCGGCCCAAATTCCATTCGCCCCCGAAACCATGCAATGACCTGTCCATTACCGAGTAACTGCGCCGCCTTTTTATGGGGGTCTTGCAGCAATTCCCATTGTGGCTTCTCTCGATGCATGATACAGGCGTCGATACACTGATCATTGTTATACGACGGCCCTAGATACATGTTATTTACCGGCTCCAATGTCAGGCCTAATCGCCTTACTGCGTGTGCTGCCGCGCCGATAGCTGTGCCTGGATCACCGCATGCAGGGTGTACAATAAGTTCCTTCACAAAAGGAAGTGCTTTAAGTCTTTGGTTCAAGCGAATATTCATCGCGCCAGTACCGGCAATGGCTAACTTTCCAGTATCTTCAAGGATATCTTTCAAATAATAGCTCACCAGCCCTGCTACTATGTCCTCGTGCAATTTCTGAATCGCAGCAGCATAGTGTACGTAAGGATCCTCCAACAAATTCCCCGCTCGTCGCGGGCCCAGCATTTCCACAAGCTTTTTGCTGAAATAGTGACCACCGGATTTCGTCTTGTAGCGGCGCAGACCAATCGTACTGATTAGCTTGTTATTAACCTTGAAGTGCTTGCCATCGAACCTAGCAAGAGAAGAAAGGTCATATTTCTCAGGATCTCCAAAAGACGCAATTCCCATGACCTTAAATTCTCCATCCAGAATTTCAAAACCAAGATAATCAGTCAAGGCGGCATACATGCCACAGACTGAATCTGGGTCGTAGAACTGCTTGATTTTTCGGATGCTGCCATTTTCGCCGCTGCCGATAAAAATATTGGAATATTCACCTTTCGAATCGATACAAACGATTCCCGTCTTTTGTTTCGGTTCGTTAAGGTGGTAACAGCTACTGGCGTGGGCTAATTGATGCTCAACAGTAACAAGCTTTATTGCCGATCTTGATATATGAAGTTTTTCGAGAAGCCCATTGAGTTCACGCAGATAACGGCGAAATCGACGATTGCCGTTAAACAGACTATCGAGACTGCGGTCAGGCGCATACCAGTGACGATAAGCATAGTGCCAACGTGCCTTTTTAAAAAGCGATATCGGCGCATACGGGATGGCAATCTGGTTAACGTCCGCGGCTTTCAATCCTGCCATCTGGATGCAGTGCCTTGCCGCTAGGTAGGGTAATTCATTCTTCGCGTGCTTGCGCCGCAGTAAGCGCTCTTCTTCGATAGCTGCAACAAGTTTACCATCAACAAATAAAGCAGCTGATGGATCATGGCCAATTGCTCCTGAGAGCCCAAGAGTAATGAGAGACATTCTTATTGTCCGGTTTTAATTACCCTATGTGTTTAGTAATCGAGCCAAACACACGTTCAAGTTTCCCACCCTGCCAGTTGCGTTGGAAGCGTGACATGTCTTTGTTCACAGCATCAATAAAACTGGATTTTGATCTGTGACGACGCATAGCATCGAGATCAAGCACATACAGGCCCTGATCGCTAAAAATAAAGTTGGTTGCCTTCATATCGCCATGGCTTATTTTATACTCACTCATTGTACCAAATAATTCCTGAAACGCTTTCACTAGAGAATCGATATCAGTCTCTAATTTCCCATCCGTTTCCAGTTGTTCCAATATATTGGGCTCTGCCACTTTTTCCATAAGGAAGAATGCTCTTCGACGAAATTGCCAGAGCAATCGTTCTTCCAACATAAGATAAGGACGCGGAGTGGCGATACCTAGCATCTCAAGAACCCGACTGTTTCGCCACGAATGGCTGGCCCGGCTCACTTTGAAGACGCGCGTCAGGCCATGCCAGAAGCTCTTGATATTATAACGCTTGAGTATGAATTCACGGCCACCAATTTTAATTTCGGCAACAGTGCTGGTATTCCCTGCCTTAAGAAGATTGTTCTCATTGATGAAATTGTCGGGATTCTCGATAAATCTCTCTAATTCCGGTGAATGGATGGTCCTATCGTAGACGACAAACCTGTTTGAGTTTTTTACACATCGGGTTACTGTCGTCGAACGAAACAATTTCTTTTCGAATTTAGCGATTCTTATTTCCCTAGCAACACGTATGCGCTCATGAAATCCCAAAGTCGCTTGTTGTGTTAATTTGAGCCCTTTTTCTTGATAGTAACCCAGCCATTCATCTATCCGGCTATCTCTGCTTACTGGAAACTGTGCAAAGAAAATCGCTAAATTATGCAGCGCCGCGTCCAAACTGAGACCTTCATCTTCAGCCTTGATATCACCGCCGTCGAGCAAATAGACCTCTTCACTGGCAAGCATGAAGTTGTGCAAGTGCATATCTCTTTGCCAAATGCCCGCGCGATGGCACTCACCTATCATAGCGAGCGCTAGCTTTGTAATGTTATCTCGCCGATCTTCATTACAAGCTTCTTCAAACATCAAACCCAGGCTGACGCCCTGTTGCAGATAATCAATGATTAACACCGCCCCTCGTCCATCGGAGGTGGTTGCTTGGTGCAGGATTTTGGGTGTTAGGATATGGTGTCGCAGAAGTAAGTTTATTCCGCGAACATCTCGCAAAAAATTGCGCTTCCACCGATTAGGCTGGAAAAATAATTTTATGACAACCGTTGAATTCTGCCAGCTGGAAACCCCGATTAAGCGCTTGCCCGGTATAACCCGGAGTATGGAATCTATCTTGAGCTTCCGGCCGCCCTCGTTTTTGGCCAATTCCAGATAGAACGGCGTCGGTATATGCCTACCCATCGTGACCAGGTTTGCGCAAGTAAAGTTCTTCATTCCTTAGATCGATGGCCCCAAGTTTTCGTACATGCGTTGCGCTCTCTGCTCAACCCGCTGCCACAAAGCCTTATCTCTGGTTAAACTCATGCGCAAACCGCTTGCACTGTAGTGCCTAATAAACCGCAACAAGTCCCTCTTGGTTAGTCCAAGATTCATTGTGGAATAGTAAAGCCCAGCGATATCTTTGATTATCCAGCGCCTCGCCAGCTTCGTTTTTACAAGAGCACGATGAAGATCAATCAGGGATAACTTGATGATGCTTATTTGATCCTTATGTAGAAGAAAATGGCAAAGGTAATAATCACGATGGCAAACTCCGTTGCAGTGTAAAGTTTTACTAATCCGGGCAATCTCCTTGATCAGTTGCCAGCGTAACTGGGGATCCGGAGGATCTTGTTTCCAGTTTTTACAAAAGTCTTCGAGGCTAACCGTGTTGCAAAGTTCTTCAGTGATGATAAACGATTCCCGACATGCTGGATTTATTCCTCGCGACCCATATGCCACGGAATTCAGTGTAGCTATATCGAGCTCCTGCAATCGATGGATTGCTCTCCATTCATTTCCAGCACCAACTATTGGCAACCGGAACTGCAGGATATTTTTAAGAATTTCTGCCCAACCAATGCCGGTATGCAATTTTGCGAAATAACTCTTGCCGTTAAGGGAAAACTGAAAAGTCTTGCGACTATTAAACTGCCGATAAATATTGCCTTCCATAGCTCGCAATGTCTTGAAAGGATCCGCTCCATCAAAACTCTGCGCAAACTCTTCATTCAGATAGAACATAACGTTACATCAATCAGTCTTTTTTGTGAGCTTTTCGATTAGATCTGTAACTGTTTCGGGCAGAGTATAGAGATCCGTTTCCTTTCCATACTTCAATCCATTATCAGCCCATGGGGTTGTACCAAGGTTCTGCATCATATGCAGTAATCGATCATTAAGCTCTTTCTGTCTGAAAGGCTCACTGCATACTTCCCCTGATTGCGCCTTTTCAATGTGATAAGAATATCCGCAGCTGGCTGTAGTGAGCACTGGCAAGCCAGCGATAGTTGCTTCGAGTAATACATAACCCGCGCTCTCCAAATAAGCTGGATGCAGAAGTATATCGGCTCCTGCTAAAAATCTTGGGACATCGTCTCTGCCGGTGAAAATGACAACCTGATTATCTATTCCCAGGTTCTTCGCCTGTTTTTTAAACTTAGCAGATTTATCCTGGCCTATCAGCATGAATCTGGTGGCACCGCGGACTTCACTTGGTAATGACGCGATAGCAGTTAGGGATCTGTCTACGCCCTTAACCTTGAATCCAGATCCAATCTGGAGAACTAATTTCTCATTGTCACTGATTCCAAATTGTTTTCGAAATTCACGACGCATTTCAACATTCCGACTATCGATCTGCCGATCGCGGGAAATGCCTGGAGGCACTTCATGCAGTCGGTGGTCACAACCTGAATAATACTTTTCAAAGGCATGGCGCTGCTGTGGTGAAAGAATAAAAACCTCAGTACTACTGCCGGCACCAAATACCGCCTCCTCATAGCTTTTGAAATGACGATATCTTCCAGTAAACCTGTAATATGCGCGACGCTGAGTTTGTGCTTTCTCGGCAAAACAAGGATCTGCTGCAAAATAGAAATCCAGTAGGGGCATCTTGCTGAACCCAATGACAGTATGCGGTGCTTTTTCGGCCAGTCTACGTTCTACCCATGTCGTGAAGCGTTGATATAGTTTTACCCGAGTGCGCGCACGAACAGGTACTTTAGTCAAATTGACATATTCAGGTATTTCGCCTTGCCAACGCAGTGTATAGACATCAAGTTCGTGTCCCCTGTTGCTGCACTCCTTGATGACTCGGAGAAAATCCCGTTGTTGTCCGCCATAGGGGAAATATGAATAAATCAAAAAACTTAACTTCATCAGCGTTTGTTATTCTTGCAGCAGGTTTTCGAATTGTTGCCAGACATTCTCCGGTTTATGGGATGAAAAACAAGGAGGGATTACTGCGAATTTTTGGCCCTCGAAATCTCCGGTAACACCAGGACCAGAGTAGGCGCAAGTTTTCATGACACAGGGCGCGCACTTAAAATCAGAATTAAGGTGTAACTGTTTTGCACCATAAGTGCCTGACAACTCGGGGTTTGTTGGTCCATAAAGTGATAACGTCGGCTTTGCTAGCGCCGCCGCCAAGTGCCCTAGCCCAGTGTCAACTGAAATTACACCGCTAGATGCATTAATCTTTTGGGCTAGCCCAGATAATGATTGCTTATCCAATACAATTATCTGTTCATTACCCTTGCTAATGAATTCAGCTCTTCGCCGCTCCCTCGGATTTCCCCAAGGGAGCAACACACGATATCCCGAATCTGTTGCAATATGTGCGAGGTGGCGCCAGTAATGCTCTGGCCAATGCTTGGTTGCCCAAGTCGTGCCATGAAGAAACACCACTTGCCTTCTACCAGTATCGGGATACCCTCCGGTAATTCGGTCTATATCGATACCATAATCAACAACACCCTTATCGTAGTTATACTTCAGCGCCCTGGAAAACAATTGCCTAACCCGATCAACAGCATGCTCGGTTCTAGGTACCGAATAAACCTTATTATAAAAGAGAGTCGCAAGTGGTTCGCGAATCGTCCGGTTGTTTAACCCAATGGTTAGCCCTCGGGATAAGCGGCTAATCACGCCGCTTTTGATTAGACCCTGAGCATCGATTACCAGATCGTAGTGAACGGCCTGTAGAGCGCGCTTAAAAGCCCTGAACTCGTGATTAATATAGGTCTTGAAGACATTACGCCGCCAGCGCCTGATCGCTATCGGTATAACCTGGTTCACTGCTGGATGCCATCTTGGCACTTCAACGAAGTTTTCTTCGACCACCCAATCAAAAACGAGGCTTTTGTGCGCCAGTTGCGCATCTGTCACAGCTGGAAGCGTATGAATAATATCTCCTAAAGAGGAGACTTTAATGATTAGTACGCGCATTTTTCTGTAAAGCTATTCATCAACCAACCGGTGTACTGCCGTTATTGCCCGTGATGGCTCCAACTCGGTCAGACACCTTCGATGTCCGTATGGGCAGGTTCGCTTAAAACAGGGTCGGCACTCTATATTTGTAGCAAGCAATTCTACCCTTTTAGCCAAAGGGGGTGTAAAGCCCGAAGATGTGGATCCAAACAACCCTACAACTGGCCTTCCTAGTGCTGCAGCGATATGCATAAGGCCCGAATCGTTGGAAACCGTAACGGAAGTCACTGACATCAAATCAATCGCTCGAATGAGAGTAGTCCTTCCGCTGAGGTTAATACAGTATTTAATATTTTCGTTATTGATATCTGCCAAGATAGCCTCGGCTATGGGAGCATCATTTGGCGATCCAAATATCCACACTTGCCAACCTTCTGCAATCAGAGAGTTACTCAGAGCTGCAAAGTGTTCCGCAGGCCACTGCTTGGCGTCCCCGAACTCAGCACCCGGACAGATCGCTACTATTCTCCTGTGCATGTTAAGACCAAAGTCAGCCAGAGCTTGGTTAACATGAACAGCATCAACTTGAAGTTTCGGATGTGGAATAAAATCTGGCGGATTAGTATCGCGAGTGAAGGCCAACGCGGCGAAGCGTTGTACCATTAGGGGAAACTTGTTTTTATCCAGCCGACGGCAATCAGTCAGTAAGGGTACTCGCCACTCCCCTCCCCAACCAATTCTGCTAGGAATGCCGGCATGAAAAGGGATGAGTGCGGCTTTGAATGAATTCGGCAATATGATTGCCTTCGTATAGTGGTATATCTTGAGTGATTTTCCTATTCTTCGCCGCGTACC
>JAKUTG010000110.1:0-7611 GCA_022447905.1 Pseudomonadales bacterium
TGCTTATGTGGATGTCAGTGCGCCAGAAGTGCCTATCATGGATGGTAGTGCCGGCCCTTTCGTATTCCTTATTCAATCCGCAGGTATCGAGGAGCAGTCGGAACTCAAGAAATTCATTAAGATTCAACGTCCGATTACTCTCGAACAAGGGGATAAAAAAGTAAGTTTAGAGCCGTACAATGGCTTCAAAGTCAGTTACACGCTGCTGTATGACCACCCGGTTTACAAGAAATACACAAAAACCGCCACCATCGATTTCTCCAGTACGTCCTTCGTGAAAGAGGTTAGCAGAGCCCGAACCTTTGGCTTCATGCATGAATTCGAGGAATTGAGGAATCGTAACCTGGCTTTGGGGGCCAGTATGGACAATGCCATTGCGGTAGGTGATTACAAAGTTCTCAATGAAGACGGTCTGCGTTACGAAGACGAGTTTGTAAAACACAAAATCCTTGATTCTATCGGGGATTTATACCTTTTAGGTAACAGTCTTATCGGTGAATTCAAGGGTTACAAATCTGGACATGCCCTCAATAATGCTTTATTAAGAATGCTCGAAGTTAATGAAGACGCTTGGGAAATTGTCAGTTTCGAAAAAGAATCAAATGTACCCATTTCCTACATGAAACCCGTGTTGGCTGCGTAACTGGGTAAAATATCTCTAACTGGCTGATTTTTATTTATTATTTGAAGGATTTGAAGAACTTTTTCGAAACGGCTGAGAATAGTCAAAAAAAAGCTAAATCTGGAAATTAGTAGTTTGCAAAGGACTGAATTCTTTACTGAAGCCTAAGTAACGCAGATAGTTTTTCAATACCCTGAAGATGGGCGTTGAAGTTTCTGTAAATAGCCCCAAGAATGTTAACGGGTTGTTGAGAATTACGCTTAATAATGAAACTTATTCTTGTAGATCAACGTCACGCTCCTACCAAAACCATTGGTTTCAATCGCTGGCTGAAGGGCTTGATTTCGGTTTGTCTACTGGGTGCTCCAGTGACACTGGGTTATATAAGTTACCAATTAGCCTCCTTCCAGAATGCCCGTCTGTTCACAGAGGAAACGACCCAGAATTGGGACCCACAGATCAAACTTCAGATAGAAGAGCTTGCCGAGCTTAAAGAAGATTCAGAACGGCAGTTGGAAGCCTTGACATTACGCCTTGCGATGCTCCAGGCAAAATTAGTGAGGCTGGATAGAGTTGGTCAACAGATAACGACCCTAGCAAAACTCGACAATGACGAGTTTGATTTCAGTCGATCAGTGAGGGTCGCATTAGTGGAATCTACGGGTATATCCACTGGCCCACATGTACACTTCGAAGTTTATAAGAATGGCCGGGTAGTGGATCCAGCTACCTATATCCATCGCACTGCAAGATAATACCTCTACTTAAGATTGGTCCTTCGTCGTTCTCGATAGATACGGCGTTCTTTGTGTCGGAGTGATAGGCACAGAATTCATTTATCTGATAACCATAGTATGAAGACATGAACGTACTCAACAAAATATTTGGTAGTAGTAACTCTAGAAAGCTTAAGAAAATGGAGCGCGGGGTAACTGCCATTAATGGGCTTGAAGAGGGTTTTGCTGCCCTTAGTGACGAGGAGCTTAGACACAAAACAGAGGAGTTTCGTAAGCGCCTAGCCGACAATGGTGAATCCCTTGATGCCCTGCTGCCTGAGGCTTTCGCAGTCGTGCGAGAAGCGAGTAAACGTACATTGCAACTCCGGCACTTTGATATGCAATTGGTCGGTGGCATCGTGCTACATCAAGGCAGTATTTCGGAAATGAGAACCGGTGAAGGTAAAACCTTGGTAGCCACTCTACCCGCTTATCTTAATGGTTTATCTGGCAAGGGTGTCCACATTATTACCGTTAACGAATATCTTGCCGAACGAGATGCTAACTGGATGCGACCCATCTATGAGTTGTTAGGTTTATCAGTTGGGGTAATAAAGTCAGGGCAGTCTGCGGAAGAGAAAAAAATCGCCTACGAATCATCTATTACATACGGCACGAATAACGAGTTTGGCTTTGATTATTTGAGAGACAATATGGCATTCCGCCTAGACGACAAGATGCAACAGGAGCTTAACTTTGCAATTGTCGATGAAGTTGACTCCATCCTGATCGATGAGGCACGAACCCCTTTGATTATTTCAGGTGCCGCCGAGGACAGTTCCAAATTATATATGGCTATCGACAAGCTGATCCCGCGTTTGGAAAAAGGGATAAAAGCTGAAAAGTCCAAGATGGAAATGATGGACAAAAATTACATACCGGAGGAAACAGGTCATTTCTCAGTCGATGAGAAGAGCAGACAGGTGGAACTGACCGAATCAGGGCATGAACGCGTGGAAGAGCTGTTAATCCAGAAAAAATTGCTTAATGAGGGCGAATCACTTTACGCGGCCACCAATCTATCGCTTTTGCATCACATTCACGCCGGGCTTAAGGCCCATCATTTGTTCAATAGGGACGTTGAATATATTGTTCAAAATAAACGTATTGTTCTCATTGATGAACATACAGGCCGAACTATGGAAGGGCGACGGCTTTCTGAAGGTTTACACCAGGCACTAGAAGCTAAAGAAGGGCTGGAAATCCAGAGTGAAAGCCAAACGCTTGCCTCAACTACTTTCCAGAACTATTTTCGTCTCTATGGCAAGCTGGCCGGTATGACAGGTACCGCCGATACAGAGGCGTTTGAATTTAGCCAAATATATGGTCTTGATGTGCTAGTCATTCCCACCAACATGCCCATGATTAGGAATGACGCTAATGATCTCATTTATCTCACTATGGAAGAGAAATTTGAAGCAATACTAGAAGATATTATCGAAATCCAAAACGCTGGGGCACCGGTTTTGGTGGGAACCGCTTCCATTGATACGTCAGAAATTTTGTCAAAATACCTAACTAAGAAGAAAATCCAACATGAGATACTAAACGCAAAATTTCATGAGAAGGAAGCCCAGATTATCGCTCAAGCAGGCCGTCCTAGTGCGGTTACGATCGCAACCAATATGGCAGGTCGTGGTACTGATATTGTCCTCGGCGGTAAATGGGAGTCGGAAATCGCTGAGTTAGACAACCCAAAGGAAGGTCAAGTTCAGAAAATCAAGGATAATTGGCAACAACGTCACAACCAAGTAATAGCGGCCGGCGGGCTGCACATTATCGGGACGGAACGCCACGAGTCTAGACGTATCGATAACCAACTGCGTGGTCGGGCCGGACGGCAGGGAGATCCTGGTTTTTCTCGATTTTATCTCTCCATGGATGATAATTTGTTGCGAATTTTTGCGACAGAAGGCATGAAAAACCTCATGAAACGACTTGGGATGGAACGCGGAGAGGCTATTGAACATCGTATGGTGACTCGCTCAATTGAGAAAGCTCAGCGCAAAGTGGAAGGTCGCAATTTCGATATCCGGAAGCAGTTACTGGAATACGACAACGTTGCAAACGATCAGCGGACGATTATTTATCGCCAACGTAATGAACTCATGGCTAGTGACGACATCTCGGAGTTGTTGACTGATATGCGAAGAGAGGTTGTTGATCAACTAGTGGATAATTTTATTCCGCCGCAGAGTGTACCAGAACAATGGGACATTCCGGCTCTTGAACACGCTATCGAAACGGAGTTCGGCAGCAAACAACCTGCTCAGCAATGGCTGGATCAAGACGATCAAATGTACGAAGAGCAGCTTAAGGAGAAGATTGCCGATATTCTCACCAGAGAGTATGAAGAGAAATGTGTGGTTGTTGGTGACAAGATTCGCTTGTTTGAGAAACAGATCACATTACAGATCCTGGACGGATTGTGGAAAGACCATCTTGCTACTATGGACCATCTGCGGCAGGGTATTTTTCTGCGTAGTTACGGGGGCAAGAATCCACGTCAGGAATATAAACGGGAAGCTTTCGCGCTATTTACTGACTTAATGATCAACTTACAGCAGGAAGTAATTAAAGTACTTAGCCATCTTCAGGTTCGTCAAGAAGATGCAGCCGATACTATTGAACGGCAACGGCAACAGGAAAAAGCGCGTGCTCGTGTGAACTACCAACATCAGGCTGTTTCCTCATTATCTGGAACGGCTGAAGAAGCTAGAGATCAGACGAAGCATGCCGGAAAGGAACATGCAAAACAAGCGGCAGAACAGCGGCAAACGCCGTTTGTGCGGGACGTGCCTAAAGTTGGTAGAAACGAACCTTGCCCCTGCGGATCCGGCAAGAAATACAAGATTTGTCACGGCAAACTAGGATAGGTAATCATGGTGGTAGGCGTAGCAGCGGCACAAAATTGCTTTTCCGTGGCCGGGATTAGGCTGGCCGCCGTAGCTGCGAACATCCGATATAAAGAGCGGCCTGACTTGGTGTTAATAGAAATTGGTGCGGGTTCGGTGGTTTCTGGAGTGTTTACCCAGAATGCCTTCTGTGCCGCTCCAGTAATAGTAGCCCGCAATCATCTCGCGCAGAGATCCAGTCAATTTTTCCTTATTAATACTGGGAATGCTAATGCCGGCACTGGTGAGACTGGTGAAGCTGATGCATTGCGGTGCTGTAAAGCAGTGGCAGACCTCGCTGGGAATGAGAGTTGGCAGGTTTTGCCGTTTTCCACTGGTGTCATTGGCGAAAAGCTGCCTGTGGAAAGGATAGTAAAGAGTCTGCCTAATGCCTTTCAGAAGCTGGCTGATTCCAATTGGAAATTGGCAGCTCAAGGCATCTTAACTACCGATACACGTCCGAAATTGAGCTCTGCTCAAGTTTCTATTGATGGCCAGGTGGTAACAATAACCGGGTTGGCGAAAGGCGCTGGAATGATAAAACCAAACATGGCTACTATGCTTAGTTATGTCTTTACCGATGCCTGTATTGATCAGAAGAGTTTGGATGGATTTTTGAGAGAAGCAGTGAACCTATCATTCAACCGATTGACCGTCGATGGAGATACTTCCACCAATGACTGCTGTATGCTGACAGCAACAGGACTCAGTGGTGTAATGATTTCCGATATTGGGGATGATGCCTGCCAGAAATTTAAAGAAGCCTTATTGGGTGTATTCCTTGAATTGGCAACAAATCTGATCAAGGATGCTGAAGGTGCGACTAAGTTCGTTACCGTTGAAGTAAACCAAGGCAAAGATGAACAAGAGTGTCTGCAGGTCGCTTACTGCATTGCCGAGTCTCCACTGGTAAAGACTGCATTGTTCGCCTCTGACCCTAACTGGGGAAGAATTCTAGCTGCTGTGGGCCGTGCTGGGCTGGAAGACCTCGATATTGATTCTGTCGAAATCTATTTGGGAGAAACTCAAATTGTTGCTGCGGGCGCCCGTGCGCCTGGCTACCGTGAAGAACTTGGGAAGCTAGAGATGAATCAGGAAGAAATAGCTATTCGCATTGAGCTAGCGCGTGGATCCCAGAACGAAAGAGTCTGGACTTCTGATTTATCACATGATTATGTCCGGATAAATGCGGAGTATCGTACCTGACCTTGTCTGCTATAGATGCCAGATCGACTGTTCCAGTTCATGTAGCCGTAGGCATTATCGTAAATAATGACCGACAAGTACTTGTTTCCCTTCGACACCCTGATAGCCATCAGGGGGGGCTTTGGGAATTTCCAGGTGGCAAACTGAAATTTGGTGAATCGGTACTTCAAGGGTTAAAAAGAGAATTTGCGGAAGAACTGGGTATTTATCTCGAGCGATGTTTCCCAATAAAAAAAATTCTCCATCATTACTCGGAAAAATCTGTCTTGTTGGATGTCTGGCAAATTACCGAGTTCCGTGGCCAAGCAATCGGACTGGAAGGCCAGTTTGTGGAGTGGCGATATCTTTCAGAACTTCAGGTTAAAGACTTTCCTCCTGCGAATTCCCCCATCCTTCGCTTATTAAAACTGCCTGAAGCTATCGCTATTACTCCAGAAATTGAGGAAGAAGAAAAAGTGGAACAGGTAATTCTAGATCTGGTAACCCAACAGGTAAAAGTTATTCAATTTCGTCAGAACCACTTAGATAGTGAAACATACTTACACTGGTTTGAATTAGCACAGGGCGTCTGTAGTGGAACCGACGTGGAACTGATGTTTAGTTCGCATTTTGCGGGCCTTCCTTTACTAAAAACACCTGCCGGTTTCCACGCTAACAGTGCTCAATTGATGGAGATGCATGAACGTCCTGTACCCGATGAGCTGTTGTTCAGTGCGTCTTGCCATAATCAACAAGAGCTGAAGCAAGCTGAAAAGCTTAATGTTGATTTTGCCTATCTGTCACCGGTTAAACCTACCGAGAAGTATCACGGTGGTAATAGTATTGACTGGAAAGGCTTTGAGACTTTAGTGGAACAAGTTAGTGTGCCGGTATACGCATTGGGAGGTATGTCTGTCTCCGATGTTTCTGAAGCGCGACAGCATGGTGGCCAAGGAATAGCAGGTATCAGTTGCTTTCAATCTTAAAATTTCTACCCTATAACCAGACATAGGTATTTATTTAGAGAAACAATCCAATAATGCTAGCAAGTAGCTGATATAGATATATTTATTGTCCAGTAATCACCAATTGTTGTATTTTAATTATGATAAAGTACTTTCCTAATACGTAAACATCTAAATGCGGATATGAGAAAAGTGCGAATTTTGGGGTTTTACCAATTTTCATTAATGACCTACTGAGATTTACGCTAAATTATTCAATAAATGGCAATAATTGACCTGTTTTCAGCAAGCCCGCCTATTTTGGTGTCAATCTGTGTCGTCTTAGGGTTGCTAATAGGCAGCTTTCTGAATGTTATAGTGTATCGCCTGCCAATCGTGATGGAGAGAGACTGGAAGCAACAGTGTTACGATTATTTGGAAATTGAAAACGCCGAACCCCACACACACCTCACCTCTGAAAAGTTTGAAGTTTTTAACCTGTGGAAACCCGATTCACACTGCCTAGAATGCAATCACGAGATCAGAGTTTGGGAAAATATTCCGGTTCTCAGCTTCGTGTTGCTCGGTGGCAAATGTTCTAAGTGCAAAATGTCTATATCCGTTCGTTACCCCTCAGTGGAAGTTGTAACCGGAATACTTTCCGGGCTCGTAGCTTACACTTTCGGTGCTACTTGGCTCACGTTAGCAGTGTTGATACTAACATGGTCATTAGTCGTGCTTACTCTAATCGACTTTGACCATCAATTATTGCCAGATGTCATTACTCTCCCTCTGCTATGGCTGGGATTGCTAGTGAACACCCTGGACCTTGGGTTTGGAGTTAGCCTAGAGGAAGCAGTGATTGGAGCTATAGCAGGCTACTCAATACTCTGGGCTTTTTATTGGGTCTTCAAGCTGGCGGCTGGTAAGGAAGGTATGGGCTATGGAGATTTTAAACTGCTTTCCGCCTTGGGTGCTTGGATGGGTTGGAAGAGTCTGTTACTGATCATCGGCCTGTCTTCAATAGTCTGTGCAATACTGGGCCTTATTATGATATTAGCTAAGAGGAGCGATAAATCTATGCCGATTCCTTTCGGGCCGTTCCTAGCCGGTGCAGGTTTCATTATGTTGATCTGGGGCCCTCAAAACAGCTCTTTTTACTCAAACGCCGGGGTCGGTTAAGTGTTGGG
>JAKUTG010000111.1:0-7595 GCA_022447905.1 Pseudomonadales bacterium
AGAAGAAGGGATTTACAACATCTTTGGTGTAACCGGAGCGCGCACTGAAATCCCTGGCTGCTCGTTATGCATGGGCAATCAGGCCCGAGTTGCTGCTAACTCTACAGTGGTGTCTACCTCGACGAGGAACTTTCCAAACCGTTTAGGCCAGGGGGCTAATGTATTTCTCGCCTCTTCGGAGCTAGCCGCAATAAGTTCAGCCCTAGGCAAAATTCCGACTATGGATGAATATATGCAATACATGTCTTCGATTAATACCATGTCAGACAACATCTATCGTTATCTGAACTTCAACGAGATTGAAGATTTTATCGAAGCGGCAGAACGCGCCAAAAATATCCCCCTCACTAATATTCAAGACGTCGCCTGAACTCCTAGCCAAAAGCTGGAGAGTAAATTACTCAGCAAACCTTAGTCAATGGTACTTTTATCCACCACTTCGAATACATCTTTGGAGAGATTAGTTTCTGCCTTAATACGAAGCAATTGGGCCTGCATCATGTTCTGTCGTTTTGGATCGAACTTTTTCCAGCGAGTTAAAGGGGCTAACAGGCGCGCTGCGATCTGAGGATTGAATTTATCGATCTCCAGCACTCGGTCTGCGAGAAACTCATACCCTTCCCCGCTAGCATGATGAAACCCGATATAATTCTGCCCGCAGAAAGCACGGATTAGAGACAGTACCTTATTTGGATTTCTAATTTCGAACGCCTCATGCTGAAGGAGCTCCTTCACTCGTGAAAGCGTGCCTTCGCGCTGACAGCTTGCTTGCACCATAAACCATTGATCCACGACTAATGGCTCATCCTTCCATTTGTCATAGAATGCTTTCAATGATGCATTTGCCAGATCGATTGCTAACTTAGAGTCACTATTCACCAAGCATCGGAGCGCCGCCATCTGATCGGTCATGTTAGTAGCTTCTTCAAATTGTCTAAAACAACATTCAACCCAGTAATCGCTGCCTATTCTAACAAGATAAGCTAGAGTCAAATTCTTAAGTGCTCGCTGTGCTATAGATCCTGAATCAGTCTTAAAAGGATTATCACTAGAATTTGCCTCGAATACCGAGGCAAACTTTTCCTCCAGTTCTTTTGCCAACGCATTTGCAATAAATTCCCGTGCCGCATAAATACTATCAACATTCGCGATTTCTACTTGTTCGATCAGCGATCCCTCTGTCGGAAGCGCGAGCAGATGAGCAATCATTGCCTTGTCTAACTCGTTAGGTGTCAGAACCGCATCCAGAATTCCGGAATAAGCATTTATTAGTATGGGGGGTACAATCAATAGGGCGTTGCTTTTAGCACGATTCTGTAATTCATGAATAATGTCACTTGCCAGAAGCTGTGCAGCGTTCCATCTGTTAAATCCATCACTGTCGTGAATCATCAGGAAATAAAGGTCTTCACGGGAATAATCGAAGTCTAATCGCACCGGTGCGCTGAAGCTTCTCAACAGCGAAGGAACTGGACGTTCTGGTACATCCAGAAAAAGGAAATGCTGAGTTTCCTGGTTAACTGTTAATACTCTATCAGTTGATTCAGCAACTTTTTCATCTTTTAACCTGAGCGGCAGGTCAATACCATTTTTATCTAGCAACCCCATTCGAAACGGAATACTAAAAGGCATCTTGTTGTTCTGCCCTGGTGTGTCCGGACAACTTTGTTGAATTCTAAGACTGTATTGTTTCTTGTCTGCCTCATAATTACCGATTATGTTTAATACCGGAGTACCTGCTTGACTATACCATCGTCGAAACTGGCTTAAATCAATACCACTGGCATCCTCCATAGCCTTAACGAAATCCTCGGTCGTTACAGCCTGCCCATCGTGTCTGTTGAAATACAGATCAGTTCCTTTTCGAAAATTCTCTTGTCCCAAAATGAGACTCAGCATCCTTACAACCTCCGCTCCTTTCTCATAAACGGTGACGGTGTAAAAGTTTGAAATCTCCATGTAAGAATCAGGCCTAACCGAATGCGCCATAGGACCGGCGTCTTCAGCAAACTGTACTGTTTTGAGGAAGTTCACATCTTCTACACGCTTTACTGTGCGAGAACCCATGTCCGCGGAAAATTCCGAGTCACGAAATACAGTAAAACCTTCTTTCAAGCTTAATTGAAACCAATCTCTGCAGGTAACTCTGTTACCGGACCAGTTGTGAAAATATTCGTGAGCTACAACGCCCTCCACTCGCTGAAATGCCGAATCGCTAGTTGTGCTGGGATTAGCAAGCACACAAGAAGTATTGAATATATTGAGCCCCTTATTTTCCATTGCTCCCATATTGAAGTCGTCAACAGCAACTATCATGTAGACTTCTAGGTCATATTCACGCCCATAAACCTCCTCGTCCCAAGCCATTGCGTTCTTTAACGACAACATAGCGTGATCGCATTTATCCAGGTCTTTCTCTTCGACAAAGATTTGAAGCTTTACTTTGTGGCCACTGCAAGTCACGAACGTATCGTCCAAGCTTACTAGATCACCGGCGACCAGCGCGAACAGGTAGCTCGGTTTTTTGAAAGGATCCTCCCAAGTTACCCAGTGGCGGTCTGGATTTTTCTCATCAATGCCACTATTTATGTTGTTTCCATTCGACAATAAAACTGGATATTTCTCGCGTTCAGCTCTGATAGTAGTTGTAAACCTAGACATAACGTCAGGCCTATCTAAATAGTAGGTGATACGTCTGAATCCTTCTGCCTCGCATTGCGTGCAGAAAATTTTCTTTGATTTATATAAACCTTCTAGAGCCGTATTTTTTTGTGGTTCTATACGCGTATGAATTTCGACAATGAACTGCTGTTGAGGTTTTTCCAACAAATCGGATAGTCCGGGAATGGTGATGGAGTCATCATCCATAAGGAACTGATCAGATTCTAAACTTTTGCCATTGATAAGCAAACTCCGCAACTCTAACTCGTGACCATGGAGTGTCAACGCATTGGGTGCTGGTTCGTCGGAGCCATCATTGGGCTTGATCAGTAACTTCGCAACGACCAAGACATGATCTTCATAGAGATTAAACTCAAGATCTGTTGTCTCAATCGTAAACGGTGGTGGCCGGTAGTCTTTAAGATAGGTCGTTCTGGCCTGTGAGTCTCTCATACTTGCGCCTCTTTGACAGATTTCCGATTAATGACTTAATTGAACTTCGTATCCAGAGAAGCGTCGAAGGTTAATTACTCCGGTGTCGAATATCAGGTATTGGCCCTTGATACCTAGCAGGGTTCCTTCAACAACCGGGTCTTTATCAAAGTTAAAAGAAGTAACTTTTTCCGGGTATTTTATAACGGGGTAATTAATCCCCACTGATGCGATACCATTCAGAACACTAATAGCGAAAAACCCGAAACTCTCCGCTAGTTCTTTGAGCTCTGAATCACACTCTTTAAGTAGACGGTCAGCCTCCTCCTCCATTTTAAGCGGTTCAGCTTCACCCTTTAGCATAGCGCGCCAGTTTGTCTTATCGGAGACGTATTGCTTGAACATCACCTCCAGAATACCGGATTGCAACCGGCTTCGAACCCGGATAATCGCTAGCGCCTGTGTTGCACCCTGATCAATCCATCTGGTAGGTATCTGAGTAGCCCGGGTAATACCCACTTTCAAGCCCGAAGAATTGGCCAGATAAACGATATGATCCTGCATGCAAAAGCGCTCGCCCCATGCAGGTTCTCGGCAAGTGCCCTGATCAAAATGACATTTTTCCGGATGGATAATACACCCGTCACATTCTGCCAACCTTTGAAAACAAGGATAGCAGTAGCCTTGATTAAAACTTTTCCTCGACTTCCTGCCACAATTAATACAATAAATAGTTCCGCTGTATTCAAGCTTTATTTGCTTTTCTATTAAGTCATTCAGGGGTACCACCATGTCACTGAGTAAAATCTGGTATCTCACGGGATTCTCAAGCCTGCTATGCATTTTTCGCAGAACACCTCGAGCTTCTGATTTCATCGGGCTTCTCCTGCCAGGGAGTGGCAGACAAACATCCCCTGAGCTCTGAGCTCACACTTAAGATTCAAAATTATTTCCCGTGCTTCAGGCATATGTATATCCTCATAAATTGGAGACATTACTTTGCCGATTAGTTCTTTCAAAGATTGCGATCACTACTATCTGTTTGTTGGTGACGCGAATGGCTTTCAAAGGTTGCCTATAACTGGGCGTTTCAATATCAATCGATAATACAGTACCGCGACCACACCGAACAAAATGCCTGACACCAAACCACCCACATGCGCCGCCGTGGCCACCCAAGATGAAGCAATAATTTCCATCAACACCAGTGCAAGCAGAAAAACAATAAACATACTACTGTTCAGCATTAAATGGCTCCTTGGCATAAAAGTATGAATAATCCACGTATATCCAACCAAACCATATACCACGCCGGACATTCCGCCGAAGTTGCTATATCCAATTTGCATATATTGCGCGGTATTACTGACAAAAGAAGTTAATATAACCAGCAACAGAAACATCCATACCGGCTGGATCGCCTCAAGTTGTTTCCCGAAATACCACAACCACAACATATTAAAAATCAAGTGCAGCTCACCAAAGTGCAGAAACATGGGTGTCAACGTCCGGAGCATAATTACCGGATTGTTAAGATCGCCGAGTAGGGCCATGAATTCACCCGATGTTATCGCCGGGTAAAACAGCATACTGACCCGATCCGGTTCATACCCTAACTGGCTGACTGCGGCAACTAGCAAACAGGCCGAGATTAGGCTCATGCTAACGGGGCTACGAAAAAATTCACCCAGGATCGCGTTAATGATTTTCTTTCCAGAAAACTGAGCCCCTGCTGAGTCCGTCACAGTCGGAGTACTACCCAGTTTTTTTTCTTCCAGAAAACGCTGAAGCGATTGCGCAACAAAGAGCGCCTCTTGATCAGTGTTGACCCAGAGGGTTTGCTTACCAGACTCCTCGGTTATCCGGTGGCCGATACCCCGATTATGAAGGAATTGACTGTAGCTGAGCAGATCGACTTTGATCTCGAGACTGGCTGCTTTAATCATCGGCCCTTGGTAGTCGACTACCCCACCCGAGCTTACTACGACAAGCCTGATAGAAACTGTGCTTCGGCGGGTGAATAAGTTGCAAAGGTACTGATTTTTTAGTGACTAAGAATTCATCTCCAGCCACTGCAGTATACTTGACTTCACCGTCACAACTAAGCTGAGGCTCTAAAGACTCCTTGGCAGCGACAACCAGTCGAATTTCGCTATCACCATCAATCACGATTGGTCTGCTACTAAGAGCATGAGGGTACATCGGAACGAGTACTACGGCATTTAAGTGCGGATGCATGATGGGCCCACCGGCTGATAAGGCATAGGCGGTAGATCCAGTCGGTGTGGCGACAATTAGCCCGTCAGATTCCTGACTATAGACAAACTTATCGTCGACAAACAATTCAAACTCAATCATCTGGGCTGCCTTACCCGGATGTAATACCACATCATTTAAGGCCGCACCGAGGTTGTGTTCCGTCGCCCCCCGGCGGGCAACAACGTCCAACAGAAACCGTTTCTCGACACTATAATTGCCGTTAAGTACGTCGGCGATATTGGTTTCAATTTCATTTGGGAGCACATCGGTCAGGAATCCAAGTTTGCCCCTATTAATACCGATGACCGGAACTTGATCAGAAGCGATGAACTTTGCAACATTAAGCATACTGCCATCACCCCCGACCACTATGACTAAATCGCAACGCGAGGAGAGTTCTTCGCGCGTGCATTCATTGACACCTGGATTTTCGATCAATCCAGCAGTCACGTCATCGAGCACGATTTCTACGTCTTGTTCACTAAGAAAGGCAAACAGGCGCGATAATGAATCAACAACGCCGCTATGATTAGGGCGGCCAACGAGACCTATGCGCTTAAAATCAGCCATAAATGTACTTACCCATCATAAACATCGACACATAATTTCAATCGACTTATTCCAGTATAGGGCCAAGTATACCATGAGCTTTTTTTATACTTACCGTTAATTATCATGTTATTTACATATATATTTGTTTTTTATATATATTTATTAAATTATTATGCATCGGTAGTCTACTCTAATGAAGACCACCGGTGTGTATTGCAAGGATCTCAGTTCCCTCAGGATAATACCCGGATTCAATCAGCTTAAAGAGTCCATAAAACATTTTACCGGTGTACACCGGTTCTAACGGAATATTTGAATTAGCTTCCCAGAAGTCCATAAAAGCGGCTAACCCGGCGTTACTCTTTGCGTAGCCACCACAGTGGTAATCATCTATCACTCGCCACGCTGGAGGTTGTTTACATGACACTGCGTGGATCCACCGAGCCACTTCAGCCGCAAGGTGCCCGGGTGCCTTCAATACTGAGAATCCCAGCACTGTAACTTCCCGGCGATAGGCAAGCCCACGAACCAGCCCTGCCATTGTGGCTCCAGTGCCACAAGGAAGGGCAACACATAATCCTGACTGATCCGACACTTTGGGGACAAACTGGGCAAGCGCTTCACATCCCTTAACTGCCAATTCATTACTACCCCCCTCTGGAAGTAAGTAAAAATCTCCGAAACGAGAGCGAAGTTTATCAAGTAGCTTATCTTTATACTTTTGCCAATAACTCGCCCGATCAATGCTATGGAGGAGCATTCCTTGCTCTTGGGCGAATTCCAGCACCGGGTTTAGCGGCTCAGCTAATTCACCGCGGATAATCCCTATGGTTTCAATGTTCAATATTTTGCCAACGCCCGCCAGCGTGCGGATATGATTTGAGTAGGCGCCCCCAAAGCTCAATACACGGGTGAATCCTTTCTCCTGAATATAAGCAATGTTGCGTTTAAGTTTAAACCACTTATTACCCGTCACAAGAGGGTGAATCTGATCGAGCCTTAGCACATTGAGCATTAAGGATCGTTGATCCAAAATAGGTAAACGGATTTCGTCTATTCTGGGCGGTGCTATTTCTAGTTCCAGATTTCCAGACATTAAGTTATTCTCGAGTAGTAAATTTCAAATATGGAAAATGGATTATTCACAAATAAACCTCGATTAAGAACACTTTTTACCGGTTTTAAACTACAATACTTTTTGACATCTAACTAATAATTAGGAGAACAAGATGAATTTAGACAAGTATCTAACTGCCCTTATACTAGCTGTGGCACTTATTGCGGCTATTGCTGAAGTTCCCTATTCAAGCCTTGCACTATTGGCCTTAGGGTTAGGTTCCGGATTTATGAACTCAATCGATGACATTATGGAGCGTACGGCTTATCTACTTGTAGCCATCGCAGCTCCTGCCGTCTCAGATAATTTAGACTTAATCCCTGCAGTTGGGACTTATCTCAATGCCATTATTGACGGAATAGCGATTGCCGCTGCTGGTATATGGATAGCGAGTTTCTCTACCGCGCTAGTTTCTCGTGTAATGCCTGATAGCGCTTCATAAGATTAGTAACCTCCCTTTTCATGGTTGCGCCGGCCTCCTCGCGGGGCTGGCCCTCCTCGTTAAAATTCAGTCAATAGTTCGTGCTGTGTAATATAATCCTTGCCAATCCGTTCATCTTCGTCAAACAAAAAG
>JAKUTG010000112.1:0-7410 GCA_022447905.1 Pseudomonadales bacterium
GCTGCAGTTACCTGCCTTTCCTCCATCGCTTCCAATAAGGCCGACTGGGTCTTAGGGGGAGTTCGATTAATTTCATCCGCGAGTAAAATGCTGGTTAATATAGGCGCTTTGATGAATTTCAGTGTACGTCCACCTTCGCCTTCTTAAATTACTTCGGAACCTACAACGTCTGCGGGCATCAGGTCTGGTGTGAACTGGATGCGACTGAAATCCACTTGTAGAATATCAGCGACGGTCTTGATCAGCAGCGTTTTTGCCAAACCAGGTACACCAGTCACAAGGACATGGCCCCCGCCGAACAGGGCAATCAGCAACTCATCAATAATCGATTCCTGTCCAATGATGACCTTTTTTATCTCGGCAACAATTTTTTCCCTGCCCTCCTGCATTCGCTCTACTAATGCGAGATCATCCTGATTCTCAATTTCTAATACCTGTTCTGTTTCTGCCATGTGTTATTCCCGTGTATCAATGACTAAATGCATAGATTAAAAAATTGATGCCGATCTTATAGGCTTCATTCGTATACTTGGTTGGATAGGGTCCATAGAATGTGTGTTCCCAACCATCGCCAAGGTCAGTGTTGTAGTTAGCGACCATCATCACCCGGCCATCGTCATCCAGTACCGCGTAAACTTCCGGAGGATAGGCTGGATCATCTAATCTCATAAACCCGCCGAAATCCCAAGTGACCATACGACCAGGCACTTGGGCCAGCTCGTCAATATCGAAAAAAATATGGAAAATCTCGTGACTGGTATCCAATTTCACAATCTCCCGGGCTGGGAAGATTTTGCCCATTTCCATATACATGTCATCGAGGTGTGGCTGCCCCCAAAAATCATCGACCATGACAAATCCGCCGCGAAACATGAATTCCCTGAGCACTTCGATTTCTTCGGGAGAAAAATTAGGACCTGAGTAAGAAGAACCGATAGGCACTCTTTTCCAGTTCATGTAAAGAAAAATATGCTCGAATAGTGCCGGGTCAGTAAGCTTAATATAGGCATGATTGCGGGGATTGGTGTCCACATTGGTATATCGATGTACCCCCCTCAAAAAATTTTCATCAGAATCGGGGTAATCAGTATCCCACCAGCCACCGCGACGGCGAAATCCGAAGCCACCCATACCACCTCCATGATTGGTGTACTGTCCACGCATCCAGGTAAACTCGGTAATCTCGTTACCGTAAACAGAAAGGTCCTCATCATTGCCAAATTGCAGCACCTGTCCTTCAAGCAGCGATGATGGCAGACTCAAGCTGGCGGATAACAGAAATAGTTGGAAGATTTTTCGCCGCAACTTAATCTATTTCCTTGTCAATAGATTCTAGCAATACCTCTTGCGCACGCTGGAAACTCGGCGCTATCTCCAGCGCGTATAGCACATTCTGCTTGGCTTCCATAGCTTGACCGTTGCGAAGGTAAGCCTCCGCTAGGTTGGTATGAGCTTCAACCGGATCATTGATTTCTAGTCTCAAAAGGATCTCATACTCGGTGACAGCCAATTCATTATCATCAATTCTGTCGGCATAAAGCGCTTTCAATTGATGTACGTCGGATCTATAAGGATCTACCTGAATTGCCCGGTCAATATAGTAAGCCGTCCTTTCAAAGTTACCTTCCTCAAGGGCAGCATCCGCCAAAATCATGGCTGAGTCGTAATCATGCTGTAAGTTCTCCAGCAATATACCCAGCCATTGCAACTGGGCTTCTCGGTTACCTTCTTGCTCGTAAATTTGCGAGAGAACAAGGGCAGGACTCGGGTAACCGGTATAATTGGGCAGCAGACTGTAAGCCCGCTCTAGGGAAATTTTTGCTTCAGAGAAATTCTCTTCCTTGAACAACACTATACCGAGCTGCAGGTACGCTTGGAAATCCCGCTCATTCTCCTCGATACGAGAACGCATGTGTTGTTTTAACGACGCATTATTATATAGTTCCGCCAAGATGGCGCTAGAATTTTCACGGACGCCGTGACCATGACCTTCTCCCTCATCCGGCATGTCTTCGGAATGCACGTATAGATTTATTTCTTCCACGCGCTGATTGATCCAGGAGCGAAAACCGCTATCGAATTCATCCATCGACAGATTAAAGACTTCGGAGAATCTCTCGTTGTCCTCCTTTATAAAGGCATATTGTTTAACCAATTGAACCAGTTTATCGAAACCGTAATTCTGAGAAATGTAATCCACTACCAAGTATGACTGGAAGTAGGCAAACCCAAGATCGGCGTTATTACGCGCGCCCGAAAAGCCGGAATTAAGCTCGGCGACGTGCAATAGTTTGTCTTCCTCGGCTGCACGCACAAGATCCAGTCCTTGTGACCTCCCCCAGTAAGGACGACCTTCCCGTTCCTCCCATACCGAGATACCCTCTGATAGCCATCGCGGCATACGATTATTAGTCATTTGCAATGTGATCACGTGCATGAATTCATGCCAGACGATCTCCTGCCAGTTCGCCGAAAGGGTATCTGGTGAAATCAAAGTAATCACCTTACCGAAGCAGATACCCACTAGAGGCCCAATATCCGGAAGACCAACGGAGCGCACGGCAAAGTCCTCAGTATTTTCAAATATCTCTATGAGGATAGGCCCTTCAGGTTCGAAGCCATACTTTTCAGTGAGAGTATCCCAGCTCTCTTCCAACAGTGGTTCCAGGTAAGGCCAAAGGATGTCAGCATCATTCTGGCTCATGTGTACCCTGAAATGCCCACTCTCCTGCGTGGTATAGGTTTCAAGGGTATCAAACACTTTCAGCATATTAGACGTCATAACATTAAAAGGATCGTTTTCGAACCCTATTTCCAAGTTGGCCTTGCCTTCTTCTTCTTCTCCAAGTCGAATCAGGTTGCTTCCAAGCAGTGTATATCCCTGCCAGTACTGCGGATCTGCTTCGATCGCCGCCCTGGCATACTCCACCGCCTCTGTGAATAGGTAATTATTTCCAAAGGCATCAGCCACATCGCCCAAAAACCTTGAATTATTAGGACTGAAGGCATCAACTTGGGCACGGTATCGTTCATAATCTTCGTCGCGCTCCTCAAGTGCTGCACGAGCTGCAAGGACGCTAAGTGTTTTCACAGACTCGGGGTTCAGGGCCATACCACGAGTGAAATAATCTTGAGCTTCGTCTTGCCGGCGGTTCATCATCAGTAATTGGCCATAGGCCTCGAGAGCAGGAACAAAATTTGGATTTATAGCGAGAGCTCTCTGCAGAGCACGCTCATCTCCCACCACCTTGGCGATTCCAACCAGCGCGGGAGTGTAGCGGCTGTTTATTTCCAGGGCTTCCTGGTAAGAACGCTCGGCATCGCTCGCATTGTATTTCTCAAGAAACAGGTCCCCCCACAAAACATGAGCCTCAAGATTGTTAGGGTTAGCGCGGATAGCTTCGTTGAACAGACTGTTGGCATCGTGAAAGTTATCCATTAACCAACTCGCCACAGCCACCATAGCAACGTCCTCGGAGGAGAACACCAGCCCATTGTTATATTGCTGAACTGCCCGATCAAGGATCTGGATAGAGGCTTGTTTCTGACCGACAAATTTCAAGAGACTGCCGTACTGTACTAAAGTACGGACAGGTGGATTATCCATATCCCGAACTATGGCCTCTAGTATAGCCAGCGCTTCTTGGGACCGACCTATAGACCGCTTTACCTCAGCCAGCTGAGTACTGCACAAGGGGAAACGTGCATAGTCATCACCCTCGATGGCGTCTTCCACAACTCGCATGGCCTCCTGAGAGTTACCCATCATGAAGAAGGCTTTGCTGGCTCCTACTAATCCATCATTGCGATCAAGTCCATCCGCCATCTGAAATACGTCACTGGCAGCCGCGTAAGATCCAGCCAACAGGAGTTGCTCACCGCGCACTAAGGGTGACTCCCCAGTGTTGGTCTGGTTATCCTGAGAAAACGTGTTGAACGAAACCATGAGACCCCAAAGGACCAGCAACTGAACTCCCTTAATCTGCCCAATCATGTAGTTACGGTAATAGAGTTTCATTGAATTGCCTTGTAGTCCGAGCCAGTTCCACCAAAAATCCTTCCATTTGCTGCCAATAATCAGCTTCCAGAAAATCGGCCTTGCGCCCCCGTAATATAAAAACATCTCGCTCTAATCCCTGCATGCTAGCTTTGAGAGCAAGTTGTTCCCGTGACAAATCTGCTTGACTGTCAACCAGGGTGTCTATGTAAGCAATCTCTGCTAGCCTTCCATCAACTGTGTCAGAATTAGGCTCCAGTGCAAAAAGCGAATCACCGTTATCATCCAGCCCCGCGTGTTCGGAAGCCAATCTACCCTGACCCTCATACCAGGCCTCAACGTTGCTCTTGGCGTATTCAAAAGCCTCTAGCATCGACACCCGGTTGTTCTTGTCCCGATCGCCGTTGCGGTTATCCAGCGCTTCGATGAAATAACGCGAAAACACCGGATCGTAACGCTCTGAAGGGGACCGAGTTGATGAAATTACTACGCGCCCCTCACTTGAAAGGGACGCTGAAAAGCCGTAGCTTGCGCTGGTTGTGTTTATGATGGCAATGTCTTGTTCATTAAATTGATCAAGCAAGTCGGCAAATTCAAGACCGGTTATGTCCGGGCCAACAATATTGAACTTGGCTTCTTCATCGGATCCAGATCCGTGCCCAATCAGGTAGAGGGTGATCTGGTCACCGGTTTCAACTTGCTCCTTTAGATCTGCCAATCCCTGTTCAATACCGGCACGATCACAGGCCCCATCCACACGCTCACCACCGGTAAAATCGGTTTCTCCACGATCATATAATAGGCTTATCGTGTCGGAGCTGTAACCATAATCCCGCGCCAGAATATCATGCAAGGAAAACGCCCATTGCCGAAACTTCAACTGGTTTTCTTCACCCACTGAAGGCCCTACCATAATCACTGCATACTTCGTGGAATTAGGACTATCCAGAAAAAAATTGCTGTTGTTTTCAACCCCAGAGAGCTGGGCCACAGCCCCGGCAGTCATTCCGAAAAGTGTTATAGCAACAAGCAATGCTTTTGTATTTCTCATAAATCCACAGCTCACCACATCGCCCTTTCCGGTCCTCATCCTATGAAAGCCCACGCATACGTCTTGCAATCCAGTCTATGCTCATTATCAAGATCAATAAACCCAGTAACCAAGGCTGGTCCCATAAATCGATTTGAACCTCCCGTGAATACGCATTAGGGGTAAATTCGACAACATCGGCCAAGCTGTCCACTTCTGCGAGGTTAAAGTAACTGCCACCACTAGCCTCGGCGATACGAGCTAGAAGGCCAGCATCCTTCTCAGCATTGGTATATTCTCGCAACGATGGGGTAACAACAAATGCTGCCCGCTTTTCGGACCCGTCTGCACTTGCATCTCCAGCCGCACTAGCTACGTCTACTAACAGACTGTAGACACCTTCATCTCCCACATTAAAACTCGCCCGGTACACTCCATCCTGTTCAATATCCCATTCCATAGGAATGTCTGTAGCCTGATCCAGGGGATTTGTAGTTTGCATCCAAAGGGCAGCGTCATTGTCAGGCTCATACTGATCGTTTAAAACCCTGGCGGTGATATTAACCTCGTCGCCTACATTGTAGAATTCCTGATCGAATTCTATCGTAATACGCTCCGGGGCTGATGCGCTTAGCCACCGTAATATCTGGCGCCAGATGGTTTCATGCGACAAATCGGCTGAGGGCTGCATCATCTGCCAACGCCAAGTACTCGCTGTGTTAATCGAGATACTGCGGCCACTACCATAACGCTGTGACGCAATAATGGGCAATGCCTGGTTCTGATACTGCAATAATGGATGTTCTAGAAGTACGGTTGCCCCAGACTTGATACGGCCAGTCACGTATATGCCCTGTAGCTCTGGGAATTGCCTCCATAGGTTTAGGTTTTCTGAATCGTCGGTGGACAAACGCAGCAAGGGCGAGAACTCACCGTTGTTGGTCAATCTGGGGAAATACAATTCCCCAGTCGGGTGCTCGCCGCGTCGGATCCCCCCCCGCAGATGGGGTGGCAGGAAACTCTCTTCCACCAGAGTTACCGGCAATATATCGGCGATCGGTGTGCTAATGAATTCCACATCCACCATACCACTCATCAGAAACCCCCCACCTCGCTCAGCCACGAAGTCCTCGATCATCTGGAGCTGATCTGCATTAAAGAAGCTATCTTCAATGTCTCCCAGAATGATGGCCTCGTACTCATATAGGGTTTCCTTGTCCCTAGGAAAGCCATTGTTGAGTTCTGTTGCCGAGTTGACACCCTGCCGATAATATTTTTCAGGCCCGGTTTGCAGATAAGTTGCAAGGCGCAGTGCACGATCATCTTCAACAGCACGACGGATAAATTTGTACTCGTTACGTGGATGACCTTCTATATAAAGAATATCCAGCGGGGGCTTCTCTGTATTATCAACTAAAAAACTGTAGCTGTTGTTCTGTTCGATTATCTCTCCGGATTGCAGCTCGACTTGGAGATCGTACACAATCAGTTCTGGTCGTTCAGGATTCAATTGGAGTTCATAACGGCGTGGTACGCCCTCTGCGCCCAAAATCACTACTTTGGACTCTACCTGGTTATCTCTATCGATAATGGATAATTCGACTTCCTGGCCTTCGTAACCCCGGTGATCCAAGGCAACCGAAACATTAAAAACAGAGCCTTCAAGAACAGTTTTAGCTGCAGTTACATCTACAATGCCGATATCCTGTGGTATTTCTTCTTGGCCGACTCCAACGGTAAAGATAGGAATCTGACGATTGCCAAAATCCTGAGCCTTAGTCACCGGATCGATCTGGCTGTTGTCGGCACCATCGGTAACCAGAACTATGCCACCCAAAGGTAGCCCGTTGAGCTGGTCATCCACATATTTAAGAGCTTGGTCTATCGAGGAAGCTGTTCCCTCCTCCGTTATGCCATCCAGTCCTACAATGCGCTGGGTATCCTTATCGAAGCGGAAACTGCGGATTTGGAATGATTCGGAAAGATCATCAATTAACCCATTACCGAATATATGTTCCTCAACGGCTTCCTGACGGGATTGACCTGCATCCAAATCCTCGATCGACATACTCTGAGAATTGTCTATTAGCACCCCAAGATAGGTTTCCTGGGGAGCTACCTGGAACGTAGTGATGACAGGCCTTAACAAACAAAATAGTAAAATAACTAACACACTGGAGCGGGTTGCAACAAAGAACATTTTCCAAGCGGGCGAAAGAGGCCGGGTTGTTTTTAAATAGGTCAGCCACACTCCACACACAATGAGGACGACAAGAAACGAAAACAGGTAGGGACTAATTCCGTAGGCAAAGCTGAAAGTGCCTTCTCCTATTGAAGTGAACAGATTGGGTATGAGGGATTGCATTACTACTGGGCCTAATTA
>JAKUTG010000113.1:0-7292 GCA_022447905.1 Pseudomonadales bacterium
TATCTAATAGAAAACGACGCGATGGATTGTCCACCTTACCCACATCATGGGTCATGGATAGCACGTCCCTTTCCTCATAGAAGGCCTCCCGCATAAACCGGTTTGGTTGGTCAAATACAACGGGGACGTGGTGCTCAGACCGGACCGCTAGCGACTGTCTGGAGGCTATATTCACCATGTAATTGGCTTGTACCTCAGGGGCCATTGAATCGGCAAGTCGTCCTACCCAACCATACTCTTCGCCGCTGTTTGGCGCCGCGGTATGCCAGTAGGCCATCGAGGTAAAATGGGAGAAAGACGGGTTCTCGTACCCGCATCCGTGAACGATAGCCATTTTGCCATCTTTATATAAACGCTCGAATCCGGCGAGGCCTGGATTCAATCCAAAATGATCATCAAGAACGCGCAACTCACCTTTCGGTATACCGATTTCTGGCCGGTGACGATAATAGGCATCATCGCCATACGGCACTACAGTGTTGAGGCCATCGTTGCCTCCCGATAACTCCAAGATAACCAGAATCTTGCCATTGGCTGCGGCAACTGCTGCTGCTTCGGCGGCCCGCCCTAGCAGAGATGGCACTAGAGCGGTTCCACCTAATCCAGCGATACTAAGTCCAGCCATACCTTTCTGGAGAAGGTCGCGGCGGTTAAGTTTTCTATCGAGCAGTTTATGATTTTTCATAACATTTATGATCTGTAATAAATAATTAATTAAGCTGATATTCCGGTTGGCTCATTAGCAGATGTAACGTCATGCGCAAACCGTCTTCCATATAGGTTTGTGCTTCGCTAATACTGGGCGTGCCAAGCTCTCTATCTAGGAAACTAACGAGCATCCGCCGCGAGTCTTCGCCTGGCGCGACCCTCATGAAACGCGCAATAAAATAGTCGACCACTTCATTGCTAGTTTGTAGATCTTGTGTCACCACCATTTTACTCAAATTAAGCCGAGCAGTGTGACGAGGAATAGGCTTTACGCGTTCAATGGCCATCTGCCAACCACGGAAACTACCGTAGCGCGTATTGAAGTCTTCATCCCTGTCAGCCAACATATTGGACTCAGCAATAATTTGTCCTTCACTTACGGATGATGGCTGGGTTGCAGATGTAATGTCCATACCTTCTCGAATACGCCTGGCTACACTCTGGATCTCCCGGCTGCCGTTACGGCGATCCGACGGTATAAAGTTAATATCAGGAAACAACACGTCTCGGGCAAAGTTGCCTCGCTCCAACAGTAAGCCTGGAGTTATCCAGCTGCGACCGCCGGCCCAACCAGCTACTGTTGGGGGGCGGAACAAAGTCTGGCCCAGAGCACCAGTGGCCTGATTAAAATCTGGGACACCGGGCACATCATTCAGTCCAAGTTTCCGATAAGTAGAGATAGCCAGTTCTACCGGGCTCTTTATATGCACGCCAACAGAGGCAGCGTTGTAAAAATCTTTCGATAGAAACATTGTTTCTAGTAGTGCAGCCACTTCGTAATCTGCTTCTCTGAAAACGTTTCCAAGTTCAGTTTGTAATTCCGAATTCAGTTCGTCGCGCACATAGTAACGATAGATCTTGCCGGCAATATATTCAGCGGTGACTGGTTGTTCCATGATGATATCGATTATATCGACACCGTCGAAGTCACCGGTGTGGCCTAGGAAAGTTTTGGTATCTGCATCATGCTGTTCTGTGTTGATTACAAAATCCAGATCATCATAATTCCAGCCGGTAAAGGCGCGAGCTGCCTCACGAATGTCGATTTCTGTGTAATTACCGACACCCATGGTGAAAAGTTCCATGATTTCGCGAGCGAAATTTTCGTTTGAAGCTCCTTTAACATTCACTCCGGCATCGAGGAAGGACAGCATGGCTGGGTCTTGAGCAACTGCCACCATGAGGTCGCGGAAACTACCAGTACCCATCTCATGGAATAGTTCCAGTTCAACCAGTAGTTTGCGGTAATCGCGAACCTTGCTCTCGTTGATAGCGTAGTGGCCATGCCAGAACAAGGCCATTTTTTCCTGCAGTGGCGAGTTGGTGGCTACCATGCGATTGGCCCACCAGTAAGCGACACGGTTTGTCTCTAAAACACTGGCCCGAAGCCAATAGAAGAACTTATTTACCACCGGTTGCAGCCGGCGATTGCCTTCTCGTTTAACCTTAACGCCTAATGCCTCACCCGTTTCCTTCGCCAATTCAGTCGTTGCCGGCCTACTGGGGGGAAACGGTTCCAGACCTGGATCATGAATACCCGAGTGGTCAAAGGCCTGCAGATGTGCATTTTCAGCGTGATCGAAGTAGACCAGACTACGAACGGCTTCCTCTGGTGGCATGGCCGCCAACGCCCGAACCTCGTCAGGTGTGCCGCCAAACCCGGCCCGCTCCAGAAGATGCGCTGCTGTATCATAGTTCCAGTTGGTATTTGATATTGGCGAGAGATCGTTCTGCCAAGAGGCGAAACCTGATTGTTGTGCAACAACTTTCCCCGCTAGCAGTAACGCTGCGATTCCAATAGCACCAAGGCCCAAAAGCCATCTAGATCCAAGTAACATTGGCTTAATTCCCCAACTCTCTAACCGAACGCCCACTTTAATTCTATTTTCCGTAACAGGGAACAATATTTTTTTCGTTTATTCCCCTGGCAAGCCAAAAACAAGTAGCTCATCATCCTCGTCTCGACCGCCCCCCGCCACGGCAATGTATTGCTTACCGTCATGCATGTAGCTCATAGGCGGTCCGTGCAAACGCTGGTCTACCATAAGCTCCCCAATAAGCTCACCGGTCAATTTGTTGTGCGCTACCAGGATAGAGCCGTGTGCATCGGGATCAATCTCATCCTTTTGCGCCAAATAAGAAATGAGTAGTGTTTTGGTAATCAGTATCCCACCTTCAGCAACTACGTCTTTATAGACGCTACCCATCGGCGGCAAATTTAAGCTTTCTAGCATTGGATGGTTCGCGGGACCCTTGCCAAATGGAATCTGCCAAACGTGCTCGCCGGTATCCAGATCAATAGCCGTGATGCGCCGGTAAGGGGGTTTTAATAGTGGCAGGCCGAAAGGACCAACCTGGCGATCCATCTGAATGACATAAGGCCAGTCCGAAGACCCTTCTGGTGGCTCGACAAGTGACATTCCATGAGGCCGTGTTGCGGATGGGATATAGAGAATATTAGTTTCGGGATCGACGGTAGCACTGGGAAAATTAGCGCCACCTCCAGCACCCGGAACCACAAAGGTTGACCGTTTCCCGTTGCTGCCACGCACGATGGGCGGGGTAAAAATGGGGCCGAGCACAAACTCTTTGGCTAATTCTAGAGCAGCCTCGGCAATCTCGGGGGTGAAATCGATGAGATCATCCTCACTTATACCCTGCCGGTCGAAAGGTGCAGGCTTGGTCGGGAACGGTTGCGTAGGATGTGCGCGCTCACCAGGTACTGTACTAGGGGCCACTGGCCGCTCTTCGATCGGCCACACCGGCTCTCCCGTGATGCGATCAAA
This sequence comes from Pseudomonadales bacterium, assembly GCA_022447905.1. Classification (GTDB taxonomy): domain Bacteria; phylum Pseudomonadota; class Gammaproteobacteria; order Pseudomonadales; family Pseudohongiellaceae; genus UBA9145. The sequence continues at coordinate 3,495 of JAKUTG010000113.1, forward strand.
TACATAGGTAAATGCTGTTTTTGAAACCTGAGCAACGGCCCTTATGGGCTTACCCTCTACAACGATATCCACCAAGTTGGGGGCAGAAGCAATATCATAATCCCACAAGCCATGGTGCACTGTTTGGAAGTGCCAAAGCCGCTCACCAGTATCAACATCTAGCGCCACTAGGGATTCGGCAAAGAGATTTTCACCTAAACGCATGCCGCCCCAGTAGTCGTTAGTGGGCGTGGACACAGGCAGGTAAACGATACCTGCTTCATCGTCAGCTGACATATAAGTCCAGACGTTGGTATTCCCGGCTGTGCGCCAAGAATCATCTTCCCAGGTTTCGTTATAGGGCTGCCCTTCCTGAGGAATTGTATTGAAGCGCCACTTCAATTCACCAGTATAGGCATCATAGGCTCTGACATGTCCCGGAGGGCTGCGGTTCAACATTGCATAATCATAAATCTTTGAACCGACAATGACGGTAGTACCAACAGCAATGGGCGGCGCGCCATGGCTGATGTTATTCATCTCAAACTCGAGCTTGCCGAAGTTTTGTTTCAAATCGACAAAGCCATTGTTACCGAAATTGACATCGGGTTGCCTCGTTTCGATGTCAATGGAAACCAACTGTTTACCTATGGTTGCCAGGAAGATTCGCTCAACCTCACCATCAGTCCAGTATTCGATACCACGGGTCTGAATTGGCGAGAACAACGGTGGCCCGGCCAGATAACTCTGGGGGTCAAACACCCATAATTCCTGACCGGTAGCCGGATTCAACGCCGCTACCTGACCATGATTCGTGTTTACATACATCGTGTCGCCGATGACTAGCGGGACGGCACGGTAGTCTCCGGTGGGATAGATCAGATCCTCTGGCAGATTCAGGTCAGCTGACTGCCACCGCCACGCAATTTCCAGATCGGCAAAATTACCGGCACCAATCTGGTCCAGCGGTGCGTATTTGTCCGAGGCATGATTGCCACCGTGGTGACGCCACTCACTGGAGATAACCGACAATTCTTTTTCACCTTCCGGCGAGCAACACATTAGCAAGACTGGTAATAGGAAAACGAACGGTAGTCTCTTCATAATGGTTTTTCTTTTGGTTTAGTTTTTAATTGAAAAAGCAGGTCGGTTACTTCCTTACCCACTTCTGCAGACAACCCCCGGAAGGACTAAGATCGCACCCCCCAGTCAACCCAGCAAAAATATTACCCAGGTTATCCGCCGCCATGCCTTCCGGTCGAGTTCCGGGTATATAGTGTTGTAGTGATCCGTTAGTACGCCCAATGCGAACTCCCACCTGGAAGCCAGGGTTGCGGGCCATGGCTCCGGGACCCCCTTCAGGTGCTATAGAGGGACCTGGCAACCGGGCACCGGATTCTGAATCAGCAACCACAAACGTTCCATCTTCCAGTACGGTGATTCCACTGGGCCGACCAAAGTGACGCCAATCATCGAGGAAGTCCAAATTCTCATCCAGGATCTGCACGCGGTTATTCGAACGGTCTGCGACATAAAGCCGCCCCTGGGCATCATAGGCCAAGGCATGAGGTCCCATAAATTCACCGGGCCCGGCTCCCATTTTGCCTACTGCCCTCACGAATTTACCTTCAGGCGTGATTACTACCAGACGATCACCATCCTGCTGCGCATTGGAAGGCCGTGGCCAGTGCCCATCGGCGATGACAATGTTACCGTCAGGCATGACTGCACAGGCAGTAGGCCCAATGAAGGTGTCTTCAGCTGCACGGGAAAGACCAGCCTGACCCAGGCTTAACAGGTGCTCGCCCTCCTGGCTGAACTTATGAATCTGAAAACCACGACCCGCGGTGGTAGGGTCGTCGCCGAACGGCCCGCTATCACCCGCCCATAAATTACCATCGTTATCCATGCAAAAACCGTGGGCCTGCACAATCATCCCGTCACCGAAGCTCTTTAAGATCTGACCATCGGCGTTAATGTAATTAATGGGCGGTTCGGAGCGGAAAAGCATCCACAAACCGCCAGTATCATCAGGAATTAATCCGATGGCTGCTCCCCACTCTTGTCCAGCCAAGAGCGTTGGCCAGTTCTCTATTAGTTCGTAGGGATTGTCCATCGTGCTTGTAGGTCGACGGGACAACTGGATTAACTTCTCCGTCTCGTTCAGTCCGGCACCATTCACTTGCGCAGTTCCGCTTGGTGCCAATACCAGCACTGCAAACATGAAAACGAATGAAGCTATCGATTTTTTAGTCTTGTTCATCAAAATTTCCTTCTTCTTTTAAAATCTTCAGGAATAAAAAAAGGCTAGAGTAAAAATTCAGTAACCTGACTTTTCACCCTGCCCCTTTCCGCTATAAAACGCCAGCAAGTGTTAGCGCCTTATCCTAACTAGTAAATATTGCTTTAACCGACAGCAATCTCGCCACGATGGCAAGTGCTGCCACACACTTCCTCACTGGTTACTGCTTCTCCTGGATTACCTGGCACCTGTTTCTGCAATACCAAGCTCTTGCACGCGGGCTCCGCTTAAGCGATTGTCCATCGCGTAGTTACCTTCATGACAAGCGTACTCGTACTGCTTGTAGTTGTTATCAAATTCATAGGGGAACGCGACCGTCCAAGGAGCTTCGTATGTCTCGGAATCATCAACGGTAAGCGTATATCGCAAAGTATCTTCATCCTCGATGGTGAAGGTCTCGATCATCTTGCGACCTTCATTCTGTACGGCATTGCCACCACCGGAACCAGGCGCACGCATATTACCGACATAGCGAAAATTGGTGGACTCAATAATTAGAGTATTGCCTTCCCAGTGGCCGCGTGGATCACCTTCCCACAGCTTAATTTTTTCATCAACATGATTGCCGGCATCAATGGGAATGATACGCGCGTTATGGATCATCTCACTGTGAATCATCACGTAACCTGGTGATTGGATGATCAGTTTGCCGTTGTTATAGGCCGTTGGCATCATCATCCCGAACACTCCCCGAGACAAACAGCGATCTCCGGATTCAACGTTGGCGGCAGAATCATGTTCGTGCGCAACATTGAACCTTTTTTGAGTCAGAGCCTCTTCGGTAAAAGCAGGTCGAAGTCCGTTCGGTGGATCGACAATCAGTGATGGCGCATCTGCCTGGGCATCGGACCAGTACCAGTCGAACCAGTAGTTCTCATAGGCGCCTACTCCTCGGCTGTTTTCGAAGCCATCCCAGACGGCTCCCTTGCGGGCCTCGTCACGGGTCTTGATGAACTCTGCGAGTTCTTCCTGGTTGGGCACCCGCCCCTCGAACTGGTTGGGCATCTCTAAGGGTGTAGCCGTTGCTCCAACATTATTCCACATACCCGTGATATTTGGCTGGCCATCAGAAAGGATTTCCGGCTGCCATTCCTGGGCTGTTAGTGTCAAGGTAAATAGCGATACCGCAACAGATAACGCAGGTGCCGCTGCTGATTTCACCAAGCCAATCAAGATGTTAGCTGAATTCGTGCGCATAGTTCATGCCTCCGCGAGAGAAGGGGTTGGGCCACCAGTATAACAGGTAAGAAACTGGACGAAATCGTATTCAGCTGCTAAAATCGGCTTTATTAGCTGTCTATTGGTGAGCAGATCAGCGACTCTAGTTTTTTGGTGAGGAATCACTAGGGTAGGGCAAGAGCCATCAGTCGTTCTACCTCACCTCCGACACCTCCTCCCAGCGCGAATACAATGTACTGCTTACCATCGGCCATGTAGGTAATTGGTGCGGCGGTAAAGCGCGCTGGCAGTTGTATCCACCATAGCTCTTCGCCAGTGGCCTTGTCATAGGCACCCAA
>JAKUTG010000114.1:0-7198 GCA_022447905.1 Pseudomonadales bacterium
AGCCATGCAGTTAAACCTTGCTAGGCCACCACTTATCAAACAGTAGATGGAAGCTAATATGTCAGACGAAGACAACAAAGAATTCAAATCATCTGGGCGTTCAGGGTTCCTGGATGAGAAACTCTTTAAGTCCCGTGCCATAACAATCTTTGGAGAGATCAACGACAAGGTTGCTCGCTCTGTAACTGAACGATTGCTCGCACTGGCCACCGCCAATGACGATCCGATAATGATTTATATCAGCTCACCTGGCGGACACGTGGAATCGGGTGATGTTGTCTATGACATGATTAACTTCATAAAACCCGAGGTTAAGGTCATTGGAACTGGCTGGGTAGGCAGTGCCGCAACCACCATCTTTCTAGCGGCCAAGAAAAAAAACAGGTTTGCACTGCCGAATACCCGCTTTCTGGTACATCAACCTTCCGGGGGTTCCCGCGGCGATGCCACCGATATTGCGATCCAGGCCGAACAGATCGTAAAGATGAAAGCTCGCATCAACCAGTTGATTGCTGATGAGACGGGTCAACCTCTGAAGCGGGTAGCTGAAGACACTGACAGGGATTATTGGATGAGTGTGGAAGAAGCTATCGATTACGGCATTGTAGGCAAAGTGGTCAAATCCAGCAAAGAGATATAAATAGAGTCACGGATCCACTACTTTTCTGAACACTGCCCGGCGACCCTTTGACAGTGCGCATACAACCATGAATTCTGGAGTGCAGGTCGATGCAGTTACGATTGCCATGTTGGGTTCAATTAATTCCGCCTTTATGATTCCAGTGGCTCCGGAGTATTCCACTTCAATCTGAGCCATTTTGCCATCGACTTCTCCATCCTGGTTAGTCCAAGTGAACCCTAGAGATTCGACTTGAGTTACTTTCATAGTATTGTTTTCGACTGATATCTCGATCTGAAAGAATGTGCCGTCGGCGATCCAGTTTCCACTCCATTGCTGGGCGGATTCATCTTGGGCGAAAGCGGAGACACCCTTTGTCAGGAAGCTCGCTAATAAGAATACCCAAGCAGTTCGCTTATACAAGACTTAAACCTATGCCGAACAATTCTCCATGATAGACACCGACAACCCAATACAAGATAAGACCGATAAAAATGGAAATAATATCCCAGAGGAGGGATGGCTCTTTTATGACGGAGCTCTGTGTAAGGCTAAGTGCTACAAACTTGAAACAGCCCCATACGGCAAAAGTACCAAAAAGGAGTATTGATGCGAGATCTCCGTTAGACCAAAGATGGGCAAACCCCCAAAGGGTTACTCCCAGCACCATGGGATTACGAAGGTGTTTTTTCATGTAAGAGGTGGGTGTATTGCCAGCGACAACTAAGACAAATGCTGGAATCATCAGGACATGACTGATAAAGCGTAGCTGAAAAATCGGTTGCCAAACCATGGAGAATGGAGCGCTAGCTTTACCCCAGACAATCAAACCGATGGAAATAAGGCTTACTATAGAATAGAGGCCTAAATAGGCATTCTGTGATGGCAGTTTCCGGATGACCTTATCCCGCAAGCCTAACTCACGCAATGAGTGAGGTATAAAGAACAGCGTCAGACCGGATACCAGGATCAGCACGAGATTTCGTCATTGTTGCCAAGAAACAAAGCACAGTTTAGCACGCCCTGAAACCATTAAAAGCCCTGTAAGACCCAAATGATGCAGGATTCGGAGGTATAGTAAGTTTTTTGCGAGACTTGACAAATAATTAATTAAATGTTTAATTAATTATTTGGACAAAGTTAATCCTCTAATGATGATGTGACACAACATATGACAACTAGACCAATACGGGGTAATCCGGGCCGCCCAAGTGGTGCTGGGAAGGAGCAAGTGCGTTCTGATTTACTGCATGCTGCTCGCCGGCATTTTTTGTCGCGGGATTTTAAGGCAGTTTCCGTCAGGCAAATAGCAGAATCCGCTGGTGTGAATGGAGCGATGGTGAATTACTACTTCGGTGGTAAGCAGGGTCTCTATCTGGCTATGGTAGACGGTATGCTTTCCGAGGTGGAAGCAAATCTGCGAGCTCCGGATCCAGACACAAAAATAAACCTGGCTGATTTCAGTGACAGCTATTGCCAATTGCTGGTGCAGAATCCCTGGTGGCCTAATTTCATTGTGCGAGAAGTGCTATTCAGTGAAGGTGAGATACGTGAAGCCGTCATCAAAAAATTTAGTGATGTAATGGGAGCTCTCTTAATAGAATATGCAAAACAGGAAATCGCTGACGGCCATTTTCGCTCAGATCTAGATCCCCGCCTCACAATTATCTCGTTTATAAGCATGACTATCTTTCCTTTTCTTGCTCGCCCGGTGATGGAAAAGGTTTTCCAACTGGAATTTAATGAATCAACTGCCGGACGTATTGCAGACCATAACATAAGGGTGTTCATGCATGGAGTTGCTGCTCGGAAACATTCAGGAGAAGAGACATGAAACTACCCACTCTTCTGGCGTTGCCAATTACATTTACACTAAGCGCTTGTGAAGAAGCGCCATTACAGGCTGTGGGACAGCTGGAATCGGATCGCGTTGAAGTGATCGCTGAATCAGCAGAACCTATCATCTCTATCTCTGTGTTAGAAGGGGATGAACTTAATCAGGGCGCGGTTATTCTTCGACAAGACACAACGCGACTGGACATCCGCATTAGTGAAGCCCAGGCTAATGTTGAGCGAATCCAGGCAGTACTCGATGAACAGATCAATGGTCCGCGCCCGGAAACGATCGATGCCACTCGCGCCATCCTTGACGAGGCAATTATTGAACACGATTTTCGCGGCCGTGAACTGGCAAGGCTCAGTGGTCTGCGCGAGCGTAACCTGACTTCCATTGAAAGTGTCGACAACGCTGAAAAATTAGTATTGTTGGCTGGGGCGCGTATAGAGTTTGTTGCCGCACAGCTGGCGGAATTGGAAGCGGGTACTAGAGTCGAGCAGATAGACCAGACACGGGCACTATTAGCTCAGGCGAGTGCTCAATTCAACAGTTTGAATTTTGATCGGCAAAGGTTGTTTGTTGTTGCGCCGGTCGACGCCATTGTTGATTCCCTGCCTTTTGAGGTAGGGGAACGTCCCCGATCGGGTGATATCGTTGCTCTGTTACTTACTGGGTCGCAACCTTATGCACGAGTTTACGTCCCCGAACCTGTGCGTGTGGGGATCAGCATCGGTACCCAGCTGAAGGTGCATGTTGACGGACTCGAGCAGCCCTTAAACGGTATTGTCCGGCGTATCGCATCAGAGTCGAACTTCACGCCATACTTCGCACTGACCGAGCGAGACCGCAGCCGCCTATCCTACATGGCGGAGATCACTCTGCCGGACCAGCGCTCTCGACTTCCCGAGGGTATACCTGTGCAAGTTTACTTCGAGTGAAACCATGAATCACGACAACTTTGCCATCACTGCTTCCGGCCTAGCTCGCCACTTCGGGCCACTGATTGCTGTGAAAGATTTCGACTTGCAGATACCAACTGGCTCGATCTATGGGTTTCTAGGACCTAACGGCTCTGGCAAATCAACCGTAATACGTATGTTATGCGGTCTGTTGACTCCAAGTTCAGGATCGGCTTCGGTGCTAGGATTGGATACCCGCAGGGAGTCGGAAAAATTAAAACAAAAAATCGGATACATGACCCAAAAATTTTCACTTTACGAAGATCTAACTGTTAAGGAGAACCTGCAATTTATCAGTGAGATCTACGCGGTGGGGCGCAAAGAGAGACATCTTCGTGTCAATGAACTGCTGGAAGAGTTCAATTTGAACAGACAAATGAAGCAACGTGTCGGGACATTAAGTGGAGGTCAGAAACAGAGATTGAGCCTGGCGGCAGCGATACTTCACAAGCCGCAAATCTTGTTTCTTGACGAACCCACCAGCGCCGTGGATCCTCAGAACCGGCGAGATTTTTGGGAGAAGCTTTTCGAAATGGCTGAGCAGGGCACGACGATTCTGGTATCAACGCATTACATGGACGAAGCGGCACGCTGCCACAGCCTAGCGATATTGGATCAGGGTGTTAAGGTCGCTGATGGAACCCCTAAAGAACTGGGTAATAGCATCTCATCTCACGTCATCGAAGTCACGGCAGACGAACCGAATGCGGCCCGCCAAAGATTGGCGAACGAGGATGGTATAACTAGTATCACTCAGCTTGGGTTCCGCCTACGTGTGCTTATACCTAAAGAGATTTCCAACCCTCTGGAACAGGTGAAGTCCAAACTAAAAGGAGCGCAAATTGACGCGCGGGTAGAGCAGGTTTTTCCCGACCTGGAAGATGTATTCGTGTCGTTAACCGAACTCAGACGAGATGGTCTGGCGACATGAAACCATTGGTCCGCATTTTGGCCGTGGCGCATAAGGAGTTTCTGCAACTTAGCAGAGACCGGCTTACTTTTGGCATGATAATCGGTATACCGTTGATTCAGCTCCTGATGTTTGGCTTCGCTATAAACACTGATGTCCGCAATATATCTGCCGCTTATGTAGACGAAGCCGACACCCATCTGTCTCGTCAATTCGTTTCCGACATTACTGCATCTCAGGTGATCAGCATAAGCCAACGGGTGGGAAGTGCACAGGAGTTGAATTTCTTGATGGATTCAGGGTCTGTCTCGCTCGGCATTTACCTGCCCGATGATTTTGATCGGAGGGTAATCGAACGCGATCGTAAGGCGGTGCAGTTGTTAGTAGATGGCACGGATCCTATCATCCTTGGTGTAGCACGGCAGCTCACGGCCATGGGCGTCCACTTTGACAGCCAGACACGGGTTTTTGGGGAGCAAAATCTGATGGAAGTGCGTAACTACTACAACCCGGAACGACGCTCTGCAGTAAATATTGTCCCAGGTTTAGTCGGAGTCATCCTCACCATGACTATGGTTTTGTTCACGGCCGTAGCGATAGTGCGCGAAAAAGAAAGAGGTAATCTTGAGCTGCTAATAAACACTCCGGTTAAAACCACAGAATTAATGTTAGGGAAAATAGTTCCTTATGTGCTAATTGGCCTGATTCAATTGGTAATCATTTTGTCATGTGGTCGTGTTTTCTTCTCGGTGCCTATCCGCGGCAGCGAATTACAAGTGCTGGCTGCAGCGCTTGTTTTCATAAGCACTAATCTGTCTCTGGGTTTGTTGATTTCCACATTTGCCAAGACTCAATTCCAGGCCATGCAAATGATGATGTTTTTCTTCCTGCCTTCAATTCTGATCTCGGGTTTTATGTTCCCTTTTGATGGCATGCCTGAGATCGCACAAATGATCGCAGAAATCTTGCCACTAACTCATTTCAATCGGCTTATCCGCGGCATCATTCTTCGTGGTGCTGATATCATGGACATGTGGGATGAATTGATGGCTCTGGGTATCTTTATGCTGGTGGCACTGTCACTAGCAATTGCCCGTTTCAGTAAACGGTTGGATTAGTTGCTTTAGCGGTCATTTTGACTTCAAGTTGGCAAAAGTGTTTACTGCACCAGCATCTTGGTGTGCAGCGTAATTCCAAAAACAGGAAGGACATTATGAAGAATAGTAGGCTTCCCCGCTTTTCTAGACGCGCTTTTAGTCGGTCGCTAATGTTTTCAGGTATTGCTCTAGGAAGCGGCTTATTTGCAGGTGTTCTTGGGGCCCAAACCAGTAACTCATTGCGAATAGGTATCATAGGGTCTGGTCGTATGGGAGGAGCGGTAGGGCTGCGACTCGCCGAATCTGGACACGAGGTATTTTTTTCTTCCCGCAACCCGGAGCAGCTGGATAATTTGGTGGAGCAGGCAAGTGGCAGAGCGCATGCAGGTTATCCCGCTGATGCAGTTGCTTTTGGTGAAGTCATTTTAATAGCAGTGCCCTATGGAGCGTTACCACAGATCGGAAGAGATTACGCTGCAGCAATGGCGGGCAAGATTGTCATCGATTGCGGTAACCCGCGAGCCGATCGCGATGGTCCTATGGCAGATGAAGCTATAGCCCGTGGTACCGGAATTGCTTCGGCTGAATACCTGCCAGGGACCCGGTTGGTCAGGGCGTTCAATGCGATCAGTTCTGTCGAGGTAAGCCGTGAAGCCCATCGCTCAGGCGAGTTAATAGGTGTACCTATCGCTGGTGATGATGAAGAAGCCGTGAGGACAGTCGTTCAATTAGTTCGCGATGTCGGTTTCGATCCTGTAATTGTTGGCGGTTTAGAAAGAGCCCGTGAGTTTGATCGTGGCACTGAGGTTTATGTGCGAGGATTAACGGCAGTCGAGCTACGGGCGGCTTTGAATCTCTGATTCTAAACCTCAAGTCAAAATGGGCCACTAAACGTGGCCCAATAATGATCTTTCATATTACACAACAGTAGCTACTGGCGTCGACCTCGAAAAGTCGTGTTTCGAGATCGGGAGTTCGCGCACCCGTTGCCCAGTAAGAATGTAGATTGCATTGGTTACTGCAGCAGCGATAGGGGGAGTTGCTGGTTCACCGAGACCACCCAGTGCCTCGCCGGATTCAACGATGTGAACCTCAATTTCGGGGGTGGTCGCCATGCGCACCATCTCGTAATCAGGGAAGTTGCCGTTGGCGACATGCCCATTCTCGATCCGGATTTCACCGTACATCGCAGCGGTTAGGCCGAAGATGATGCCACTCTCGATCTGCGCTTCAACCGTGTCTGGGTTTACCGCCCACCCACAATCAATGGCACAGGTGACCTTATGTACTACTGGTCGGTTATTGGCGTCCATTGATACTTCTGCAACTTCTGCCACGATACTGCCGAAACTTTCTTGTACCGAAATACCCAGAGCATGGCCTTCCGGCAGGAACTGTCCATAACCCGCCGCTTCGGCGGCAACTTCTAATACCTTGCGATGACGGGGGTGTTCCTGGAGCATTTCCATCCGGAACTGGTAAGGATTCTTTCCGGCTCGGTGGGCGATCTCATCGGCAAATGATTCTGTAAAAAAGGTCTGCTGTGAATGGTCTACACTGCGCCAGGCTGCAATCGGCACATGAGTATCACCATCGACTACCCTTATTGACTGATTTTCAATGGAGTAGGGAATGTGTGATGCGCCACCCGTCTGTATTGGTCCTGTGAAGCGGTTGTGCCAGGCTGTTACATTTCCTGCTGTATCGCCTGCCGCCGTGAAGTTACTGTGCACGGCGGGACGATAGTAGTCCTGTTGCATATCATCTTCGCGGCTG
>JAKUTG010000115.1:0-7196 GCA_022447905.1 Pseudomonadales bacterium
GCCGTGCCACTGGTGGTTGAGGGAGTGATGTACGTAAACACCAACCATGGCCAAGTAGCTGCGCTTGACCCGTCCAGTGGTGAGGTGCTGTGGATCTTTGACCCGCAGAGTTACCGTTTAGGCCCCCCCCTCTTTTCACCTGCTCAGACGCGCGGTATTGAGTATTGGACTGACGGAGAGATTCAACGCATTTTCATCGCTACTCTAGGCAAACAACTGGTATCTATTGATATCAAGACCGGTCAGCCGGACCCTGACTTCGGGAACAACGGCTTCGTGGATCTCAAGAACGATTTTGGCAAGCTAGAATTTGAGATGAACAACATAACCCATGGTGCTCCACCTATTGCCGTTGGAAATTCGGTAATTGTTGGATCCAAGATTTACGACTACACGATGAACAATCGCAGTCCCCCTGGTCACGTGCGAGCTTATGACGCTTACACCGGGCAGTTTAAGTGGCGCTTTAACACAATTCCTCAGGAAGGCGAGCCCTATAACGAAACCTGGGAAGAGAATTCCTGGCGTATAGCAGGTAATACCAACGTGTGGACCTTCATGTCCGCGGACGATGAGGCAGGTATTGTTTACCTGCCAGTGTCCACACCAACCAACGATTACTGGGGCGGATATCGGCTGGGTGAGAATGTCTATGCAGAAAGTTTAGTGGCACTGGATGCGGATACCGGAGAACGGATCTGGCACTTTCAAACAATACACCATGGATTGTGGGACTATGATGTTGCCTCGGCTCCCAACCTGGTGGACATTTCGGTCAATGGTCGGTCAATTAAGGCTGTAGCGCAGGTGTCAAAGACCGGTTGGACTTACGTGTTCGATCGTCTCACAGGCGAACCAGTCTGGCCTATCGAAGAGCGGCCCGTACCTCCAAGTAATGTGCCTGGCGAGCGCACCCATCCAACCCAACCTCACCCTACCTGGCCACTGCCGTTCGAGCGGCAGGGCATGAACGAAGATGATCTTATTGATTTTACACCTGAGATCAATGCAGCGGCACGAGAAATGGCTAAGGACTTCGTGATGGGACCCATTTTTACACCACCGATTGTAGCTGGGGCCGACGGTAAGCTCGCAACAATCTTTTTGCCTGGAGCTGGAGGCGGGGCCAATTTTCCGGGCGCGAATGTCGATCCGGAAACCAATGTCTTGTATGTGCCATCTCACACCCGGCCCTACGCAATGTCACTGGTTGCACCACCCGAGGGCACATCCGACTGGCCCTATGTAATCCAGGTACAGCGTAATGTTGGTCCTATGGGCCTTCCCCTGTTGAAGCCGCCCTATCGGCGGATTACTGCCATTGATCTCAACACGGGCGAACATGTGTGGCAGGTGCCTTTCGGACGGGGGCCTGCCAATCATCCTGCGCTACAACATTTGAATTTACCTGATCTTGGCAGTGTCTTCAGTGATGTCTCTTCGGAGGGAGGGATACTGATTACCAAATCTTTAGTGATTTCGCATCTAGCACTTAAAGATGAGATTGGGCCAGAAGTAGACGGATCCTATCTGGTAGCCCTAGACAAAACTAACGGGAATAAGGTTGGTCAAATCGAAGTTGACAAGCGCCTGCATGGACCCGTTATGAGCTATCAACACGAAGGCCGTCAGTATATTGCCGTGGCCGGTGGCGGTCGTAACAACGATCCCGCTGAGTTAATCTTGTTTGCCTTACCGGAAGAATAAAATAAAGAGAACCAAAGAGATGATTAATAAAATAAATACAGAGAGTAGTAGAAGCGTCTTATTTGCCGTCATTTTGTTAGCGATGTCTAGCATACAATTAATTGCTCAAGAAAATCCCTATCAGGTCATCTATAACTGGGGTGAACTTCCTGGTGGTCGGCCTATGGGGGTGGTTACCGGTGTGCAACCCGACCCCGATGGTGAACATATCTGGGTTCTGGAACGCTGTAGCGCTAACCAATGCGCAGGTTCTGATCTGCACCCGCTGCACAAGCTCGACATGCAAGGGAATACGATCTCGAGTATCGGAGGGGGTTTGTTTGCCTGGCCCCATGGTTTCGACATGGATGAGGACGGCAACTTATGGATTACCGAGGGGGCACCTAACGGCGATGCAAGAGGAGAGCCCGGGATGGAAAGGGGCATGGGTCATCAGGTAATCAAGATCAATCAGGAAGGTGAGGTACTCATGCGGTTAGGAGAAGCGGGTGTACCTGGCGATGACACGACGCACTTTAACGGTCCAGCGGCAGTTCTTGTAGCTCCTAATGGTGAGGTATGGGTGTCAGATGGCCACCGCGGCGGCAACAATCGAGTGATGAAATTTTCTTCCGACGGCGAACTACTCTTGCAACTCGGTGGGGGTGTTCAGGACACCAGCCGCGAGAGTGGGCGATTTAATGATCCTCACGATCTCAAGATAGATTCGCAGGGCCGTATATTCGTAGCTGATCGCGGTAATAACCGCATCCAGATTTTCGATCAGGATGGTGAGCTGTTGGACATCTGGACCCAGTTTGGACGCCCAAGTGGCATCTGGATTGACGCCAATGACACCATCTATGTCGCTGATGGCATGTCTGGAGAACAATGGAACACAGGCTGGCAGCGTGGAATTCGGATTGGCGATGTTAATTCCGGTTATGTGACCGAATTTATTCCGGATTATGAAGTACCCACCGGCAGTGGTATTGAATTCTTGGCTTCAGACGCGGACGGAAATATCTATGCCGGGCAGGTTGGGCGACAACGTTTTGAAAAATACATTCGAGTAAGACCTTGATGGACTCGACACGCCGTAAATTTGTCTCAGGTCTTGCTGCTATGACCTCAGCGAGTCTGTTTTCACACAATCATTCTCTAGGGCTTTCTATAGAATCTCAAGATTTCCTAACTCGGAATTACCCCGACCTCTCCGGCACCTATCTCGACAATGCTTCGCGACATCCGATGACAGTCACTGCGGCGGCCGCCGTCCGAGATTACGTTTCAGGTTTGGCAACTGGCAATGAAGCAGACGTTTCCTCTTCAGTACGGACCAATTTTGCGGAGCTCATTAATGCTAACCATGACGAGATTACCTATGCTCCAAGTACTACTTTAGGAGAAAACCTTATAACAACTGCACTGGGCATGCCTGCTAGCGGCGGTCAAATAATTACCGATGCATTACACTTTATCGGTTCATTTTATCTTTATGAACAGCTTAAGAGGCAAGGGATGGATGTAATCATATTACCATCTCAGGAAGACGGCACTATTTCGCTCAACCAGTATAAGGAAGCAATTACTGAAGAAACTGTATTGATTGCTGTCTCTCATGTCTCCTGGATAAATGGATTCGAGCATGATCTAAAGTCCCTAAGCGATATTGCACATGCAGCGGGCGCATATCTTTATGTTGATTTAATCCAGTCCGCTGGTAATACGCCTATTGATGTAAAGGCAATGGGGGTTGATTTTGCAAGTTGTGGGACTTACAAGTGGTTGATGGGAGATTTTGGCCTAGCATTTCTTTATGTTAATAAGCTTCATTTAGAAAAATTACAGCGACCTTGGTATGGATATTTGCAGACAAGAAATTTTGTTTCGCCCGAAACCCATATGTACCCCTTTGATACACCAGGAAGCCCTCAATACATAAGTTCACGCAAAAGCGGTATCGAAGGGTTCTTCAATGGCTCCTTTCCCCCTAGGATGATTGAAGCCGCAGCCAACATATCGCTACAAATGCTATTGGAAACTGGTATCGAGTTTTTGCAAGCTCGGAGGCAGCCCTTGATAGAAGCATTGCAGACTACTCTGCGGGAACGCGGGTTTAGACCTTATACCCCCCAAGGATCGAAATCACCAATTGTTAGTTTTATCAATAAAAATTCCGAATCTCTGAATGACCGCCTGGCGCAAGCTAACGTTTCCATTTCAACTTATAGTGATAGGTTTAGAATATCTCCTTCTTTTTATAACGATATGAATGATATTGACCGTGTAATTGATGTGCTTGGTAGGGCCTGAGAATTAAAAATTCAGCTCAGATCTATTGAGTGCAATAGAAGACCTAATTATCTCCACCACTAGCGTATATAACTTTTCCATTCTCCATGGTTATTGTGATTACCCACAGAGAGTAGGGCAAAAATCAAATTACAAAGGCCCATTGTTACAAGTTAGGCTTTTTGACACCGGGGATAACCAGTTTGTAATTTGCTCCTTCGGTATTTGTGCTTCACTAACAGGTTAACGATCACCCGGCGCCATGTAGAACCAAATAGGACGCTTTGCACCAGCATCACCTATTGCTGCCCTTGCTGCCAACACAATCTTCCCAGCCAGGGTTTCAGTAAAAAACCAATTGGTGCCAGACCATGCCGCGGGAATATGATCAGTTAGACCGAGCATTGAAAATTCATAGTAGCCACGGATATCCTGTGCAACTCTGGAGGGGATTCCAGGAATACCAGCTTCTTTCCAAGGTGTTCCGTCGAGAACCCGGATTAAGGATTCTACAGCAGCTTCAATCCCATCGGCGCTTATCACTCTTCCGGTTCCTGCACGATTGCCAAACTTAGCAATGGCTCGGTCATAGGCAGGTCTTAGGCCACGAATTTCATCGATGACGGGAAGTAAATCATCATTTGATCTGGGGGGCAGTGGACAAACTAGACTATCAGCTCCGGTTTCCGCAACAGGCTCTTCAAATTCTTCCAGTACCGGTTCTTTGGCTTCCAACAGTGAGAATGCATGGGATAAAACACGATGCTGAAATTTTGCATCGTCAGGCCTGCCCAGCGGGCGTCCTAGTGGGAAATCACACAGTAAGCCCCGTGGTGGAGCAGTGTTTTCTATTTGCTTTCGCACAGAACCCAATGCGAGGGTAGCAATTCCCTCAGACTCAAATACATGCGCTAACGTACTCACGGTACGTGTGCAGAGAGGTCAGACCGGGGTCAAGAGGGCGATATCTACCCCCTGTTCCTTCAGAAATTTGGCGCCCGCTGGCCCGCTGTCCATGCGAATTCCACTCAGATCGAACTGATTACCCGCATAAGAAAGATGCACGTCAGACACCTTTTCAATTTTGCCTTCTGACTCCAACTCATCTAGGCGGTCCAATGGAATCACCGTGTTGAAATCCGCGGCGAAGCCCACACTATCAAAATTTGGACTCCAGTGGCCTGTCTGGTAATCGCGCTTTTTATTTTTGAGCACCCGATAACCTATGTCAACGGGAGCAAAATCGTCTTGGTCTTCATGATGCAGCGAAGCGGTGCTGACGATGGCAACCGTTGCTTTGCTTAATTCCGGCGGAATTGTGAAAGCTTTGTTTTCAAAGACCGGTGCCTCGATGTTCTCTGCCATAGATTTAACTTCTGCGTCTGACATATTATTCCTCGTTATCGAAGGATGGACTGTTCTAATTCTTAATTTAGTAATACTAGCAACATTCGTTATAGACTACGTAATAAAAATGTATTCGAGGAGCACTAAGAATCGAATCTCCCGATGAAATAAACTTTTTAAAATTCGGGATATAGATGTCGTGAAATAACAAATCCACAACGTAGTAAACCCATCCTCGAAGCGACTTAATAACAATTAATGATAAGAGCGAAATAATGAATGTAGAAAATAGACTTCACCCCAACGAAGAGCAGTTAAAAGGATTTCAGGAGGGCGATACAGACTCACCTATCTATATGTTGAACTTGCTCAAGTTTAAAGAAAGAGCTGAATATGAAGATGGCAGAGAGAGTGATGTCACCGGTGAAGAAGCTTATTCTATTTACGGAAGAGAAGTTCAGGCCCACATTGAGAAAGTTGGTGGTAAAGGAATTTTCCTTGGTAATATCAGCAGACTTATGCTCGGGGAAGTCGAAGATTTATGGGACAAGGTCGCGATCGTCATGTATCCCAGCAGAAAAGCCATGATGACAATGATTCAGCACCCGGATTACCAGACCAGCGCCGTACATCGTAAGGCAGGTCTTTTGGGTCAGCTTAATATCGAAGTCAAGGATAATCCTTTTTAGAATAATACGGTTTGTGCGCGCAATTACTCCGGCATTCAATCAGAACTGGATCTGTGCCGGAACTTTTGGTTAATTAGTTATAGAAAATTATGGGGATCAGTAAATGAAGAACGTGAGCAACAAACTAGTTTCTTCCTGGGTAGATCCGATCCGGCACACTGGGTCAGAAATTAGGTTCTGGCAACGACTGGCTGCATTGCTTCTAAGCTTGGTATTGCTGAGCAGTGCTACGAGTTCCATCGCTCAACTTAGACCCGCTCCACGAGTATTCGATTCCGATGCAGGCTTGTCTGTCATACTGTTGGGCACGGGAATCCCGATACCTAACCCCGCCAGGGCAACGGCATGCACAGCGGTCATAGCTGGTGACCGGGTGTTTCTGGTGGACACAGGGCGGAACTGCGTTGTGCCGCTGGACCTAGCTGGTATTCGCGACTTTGATGGGATTTTTTATACTCATTTCCATTCTGATCACTTTATAGGTCTTGGTGAGATATTGCTAAATTTCGGCATAGCCGGAGTGGATAAATCTATTCCAATCAGGGGTCCGGATGGAGCAACAGAGGTAGTCGAAGGAATTATTGCCACATATCGCCTGGATCTGGGCTATCGTATTGCCCATCACGGAGATAAATTTAGCAACGATGTAATGACTCCCACTGTCTCAGAGCATCAGCCTGGGGTGATCTTCGAAGAGCAGGGTCTGACAGTCACTATGTTTAACGTCTGTCATCAACCTATAGATCCTGCTGTGGGCTATCGTTTTGAATATAAGAACGAGACGATCGTAATTTCTGGAGACACCAATGTCTGCCCAGAATTTGCTGAAGGGTCGCGGGATGCTGACCTGCTGGTTAGCGAGGTGTCAAATCAAGCATTGTGGAACCAGGCGAGTGCCTTAGCCCGAGCTGGCAACACTACCCGCCAGGTTGCATTGATTCAGGAAGGGGTGGAATACCATGCTGAATCACTAGCGCTAGCACGTATGGCACAGGAAATGGGCGTAAAGAAACTTGCCCTGACCCACTTATTTCCCTCGATCGCGCCGACTGATCAGGCGGAAGGGCTTTTTATTCGGGGAATGAGTGAGTTCTATGAAGGTCCTATTATCGTTGGTAGAGATGGTATGGAGATCATGCCTTGACGGACATGTACAAGTGGAGAGGTAATTCAACATGA
>JAKUTG010000116.1:0-7156 GCA_022447905.1 Pseudomonadales bacterium
TTTGCGTGTCACAGCACGGGCGCTGCTGGTGCGCCTAAAGTAGGTGAAGGCATGATAGTCGAGTGGGAGCCTCGTTTAGAGAAAGGGCTGGACGCTGTTGTAGCCAATACGGTTAATGGGCTGAACACTATGCCTGCTAAGGGCCTTTGCTTTGATTGTACAGATGACGATCTCAGGGCCATTGTTCAATACATGATCGCAACGAGCCAGTAATCCAGGGGTTTCGTAGAATCAAAAAAATGAGCTGCTTACAGCTCATTTTTTATTTGTTATTCATTTGCTCGCTGAATTCAATGCATCGAGTTGTTTTTCCAATTCTGTGACTAGATTTTCCAGCTCTTCGATGCGCTGCTTTGAACGTTCCAGGGACTGCACTTGGGCGTCGAATTCCTCGCGGGTTAGCAGATCTAGGCTGGCAAAGGCCTTCTTGAGTGTTTGCTCTATTTTATTGCCAACATCATCCCTAAGGCTTTCCGCGGCGGGCAGCAGCGTAACAAGCCTGTCGCTAAGATCTTTAAGAAAAGAATTATCGAGCATTGATCAACTTTAACAATTGGAGACGTTTATTTTAGCATCAATCGCTTATTGATTTGTTTCGGCGACTAGCAAACCGGCTTGACTTTATATAGACAATTTAACTCAAACGTTCATACAACAAGATGCAGACTATAGTTTTAACCTCAGGATTCACAGTAATGGGGCAAAGTATTTTTTTACTCACCCTTAAAGTCCTATATTATGATCAGGAACTCCGTTCGCTTACTGAAGCTGGTGAGTTCAGGGATTTTCCGAATTGATTATTACAACTGCTACGGGCCATGTATGATGCAGCTTAGTTGTATAGGTTTTAAAGGGCGAACTGTTTAAACAACTGTTTATCTTACAAACAGGAGCAAAAGAATGAAGTTAGTTACGGCTATTATCAAGCCATTCAAATTGGACGATGTTCGTGAGGCATTATCCGAGATAGGTGTGCAGGGCATTACTGCGACAGAAGTGAAGGGTTTTGGTAGGCAGAAGGGGCACACTGAACTTTATAGGGGTGCAGAGTATGTGGTGGATTTTCTGCCGAAAGTAAAATTGGAAGTCGCTATTGGAGACAACTTGCTAGACCAAACCCTGGAAGCTATCACTAGGACAGCTAACACGGGCAAGATTGGAGACGGCAAAATTTTTGTAACAGACCTGTCGCAAATCATTCGTATTCGTACTGGGGAGACTGGTGAAGAGGCAGTGTAGGTGGCGTACAGCGAGTAAACTAGAATGTCCGCAGTAATAAGTTTAAAGATTCCCTAGGGAATGAAAGAAGAAGATGCCTTTCCCAATAAAAAATATTAGGTCTAATATCGCCAAGTATTGCTCACATATCTCCATACCGATGCTGCAAAATTGCCAGTGCGGCAATCGGGGCGGTTTCTGTACGCAGAATCCTTGAGCCAAGGGAAACTGCTGTAAAACCTTGGTCAGTGGCCATTTTCAGTTCTTTCTCTGAGAAGCCCCCTTCCGGACCAATTGTTACCTCAATGAGATCGTTTGCTTCTAGTCTGTCCAGTGTTTGGGCGCCTCGCACATCCAGTATCAAACGACATGATTCATTGGAAGTTTTTAGCCAATTCTCGATCGGAATCGGCGGATGAATTTCCGGAATTGATAGCCGGCCACTCTGTTCACAAGCTTTGATGGCAATTTGTCGCCAGTGTTGCAATCTCTTCTCTAATCTTTCGGTTTGTTTTAACCTGACCTCGCCGTATTGAGTATAAAGTGGAGTGATACTGCCTACCCCAAGCTCAGTGGATTTTTGAATGGCATAGTCCATCCGGACGCCCTTGGAAAGCCCGAGGCCCAGTCGAATCGTGAGAGGCGGGACTTCAGGTGTGCGGCATTGAGATTCAATCGCAATGGCTACATCGAGCCTTGCAGCGCTCTCTATAAGTCCTATAAATTCACCAAACGGTTCATTGAAAAGATAAACGGTGTCACCTGGTTTCATGCGAAGCACATTAATAAGGTGGTGTGCGGACTTATTGGGAAGAAAGACAATGGATTTTGTCGCTAATTTGCCTTCATAATATACACGGGTAGTGCGCATGGATTTAGTAGATTCAGTGCCGGTCGGATAGAGCCAAGTTAGTCCATATCTGGGTAACACTCTTCGCCAGATTCATCGAATAAAAATGTAAGCCTGGCGCTCCGCCGGCTAACAGTCTTTCGCACATTACTGTGACCACCTCGATTCCGAATTCCCTTAAACCTGCCACATCGTTCCCGAACCCTTCGAGTCGCTTCTGCAACCAATAAGGAATTTCCGCCCCACACTTTGCACTGAATCGTGCGAGATTTGCATAATTAGTAATTGGCATTATGCCCGGAACAATAGGAATAGAGATGCCAGCTTTATAGCAGTACTCGACAAAGTAGAAGTAGGCGTCAGCGTTGTAAAAGTACTGAGTGATCGCTGAATTGGCGCCGGCATCGATTTTCTGTTTGAAATATCCCACGTCAGATTGATAATTTTTTGAATCCGGGTGGGGTTCCGGGTAACAGGCTACATCAATATGGAAATATTCGCCTGTTTCTAGGCGAATGAATTCAACCAATTCGCTGGCATAGCGATGGTGGGTAATGGCACTTCCACCACTAGGCGAATCACCTCGCAATGCTACCAGGTGATTTATTCCGGCCGCCTTATATGCAGCTAGAAGTATTCTGATCTCATCTTGATCGGTTCCGCCAAAAGAAAGATGGGGGACCATGTTGGAGCCAAATTGCTGGTACCTGAGCACAATCTGCTTGGTGCCCTCTTTGGTAGAACCACCAGCACCATAGGTTACCGAGAAAAAATCCGGCCGTAGCTTTGCCAGTTGTTGATGCACAGCATTTAGCTTGGATTCATCCGCGTTGGTCCGCGGAGGGTAAAACTCGATGCTAAAAACAGGGGTCGGATTTAAATCCATGACTAGGCATTCTCTCGGGTACAAACGGTTGCTAGTACTTGTAACTGTCCTTCTTGAATGGACCCCTGACGGGCACGTTAATATAATTGGCCTGAGCATCAGTGAGGCGTGTCAGCACGCCACCGAAACCTTCCACCATTAGGAAGGCGACTTCCTCATCCAGGTATTTCGGCAAGACCTCTACGGTCAGGTTGGCCTTCTTCAACTTTGCGGGCAAATTGGCGTGTTTACGATTGAAGAGATACATCTGCGCCAGAACCTGGTTTGCAAAAGAACCATCCATGACACGTGATGGATGACCAGTCGCATTACCCAAGTTAATCAATCTGCCTTCAGACAGAAGGATCAGGTAATCTGCATGGGTTTTCCTGCCATTGCGGTAGATCTTGTGGACCTGGGGCTTGATTTCTTCCCATTCCCAGTTGTCGCGCATGAACTTAGTATCGATCTCGTTATCGAAGTGGCCAATGTTGCAAATAATGGCACCCGCCTTCGCATGTTGCAGCATGAACTTGTCACAAACATTGATATTGCCGGTGGCAGTCACAACCAAGTCAAGCTTTCTTAATAAGTCTTTGTCGATATTGTCAGCTGATCCGTTATTTAAGCCGTTCAGGTAAGGCGAGGTCACTTCAAACCCATCCATGCAGGCTTGCATAGCACAGATAGGATCTATTTCCGCAATCCTCACTATCATTCCTTCCTGACGAAGGCTCTGAGCGGAACCCTTACCTACGTCACCATAGCCAATTACCAAGGCGTGTTTGCCCGCCAGTAACATGTCGGTGCCGCGTTTGATGCCATCGTTAAGGCTATGTCGGCAACCGTACTTGTTGTCATTCTTGGATTTAGTCACCGAATCATTTACGTTGATGGCCGGCACACGTAGTGAACCTTCCTCAATCATTTCCATAAGACGATGTACACCGGTGGTGGTTTCCTCGGTAATGCCATGAATGTAATCCAGCATTTCCGGATAATTGTCATGCACCATGGCAGTCAGGTCCCCGCCATCATCTAAGATCATATTGGCATCCCAAGGCTCGCCATTTTTCAAGATGGTTTGCTCGATACACCATTCGCCTTCATTTTCGGTTTGGCCCTTCCATGCATATACAGCAATTCCTTCCTCGGCGATACAGGCTGCTGCATGATCCTGAGTAGAGAAAATGTTACAAGAAGACCAGCGTACCTCGGCTCCCAGAGTAACCAAAGTTTCAATCAACACGGCCGACTGAACGGTCATGTGAATACATCCGAGTATCTTGGCGCCAGCGAGCGGTTTATCGGTCGCATATTTTTTCCTCAGGTTCATCAGGGCAGGCATTTCTGCTTCTGCGAGTGTGATCTCTCTGCGGCCGAAATCTGCCAGTTTTATATCAGCAACCTTATAGTCCCGTACGGTACTCAATCCCTCTTTCACGGATAAGTTATTCATAGTTTGCTCCGGTTTAATTCCGCTTACAGTCCAGCGTCATTCTGCAGTGCCGCCGCCTTATCTGTTTGTTCCCAGGTAAAATTTGGTTCTTCACGTCCAAAGTGACCGTAGGCCGCCGTTTGTCGATAAATAGGCCTGAGTAGATCCAGCATTTTAATCAACCCCTTGGGCCGAAGTTCAAAATGATTCCGTACCAGGCCCACGATCTTGTCATCATCAATCTTGCCAGTACCAAATGTCTCGATGTTTATGGAAGTCGGTTCTGCCACACCAATGGCATAAGAAAGCTGTAACTCGCAACGATCGGCTATACCTGCGGCTACCAGGTTCTTGGCTACGTAGCGGGCTAAATAAGCAGCAGAGCGGTCTACTTTTGAAGGGTCCTTGCCAGAGAAAGCACCGCCGCCATGGCGCGCCATACCACCGTAGGTGTCTACGATAATTTTGCGGCCCGTTAGACCACAGTCACCGCGGGGCCCACCGATCACAAATCGACCCGTAGGATTAATTAAGTACCTAGTGTTCTCGTCTATCCACCGGGCAGGTAGGACTGGTTTGATGATTTCCTCCATCACAGCCTCCTGTAACTCGGGCAGCGAGATGTCGTCACGATGCTGCGTGGAAAGTACCACTGTCTCAATACCGACCGGTTTGCCGTTTTTGTAGCGAAACGTAATTTGACTCTTTGCATCGGGTTCTAGCCAGGGCAGAGCGCCATTCTTTCGAACTTCCGACTGACGCTTAACAAGGCGATGTGAGTATGTGATAGGTGCAGGCATCAAGACTTCGGTTTCGTTTGTGGCGTAACCAAACATGAGCCCCTGGTCACCCGCGCCCTGCTCATGATTTTCGGTTTCGTTGACCCCCATAGCGATATCGGGCGATTGGCTGCCTATTGCATTGAGTACAGCGCAGGTATTGCAGTCGAATCCACTTTCTGAATTTTTGTAGCCAATATCATCTACGACGCTGCGAACCAGGGTTTCTACATCTACTTGGCCTTCAGTGGTAATTTCACCGGCCACTATAACCATGCCGGTATTGATCATGGTTTCGCAGGCAACACGGGAGCTTTCATCTTGCTCTAACAACGTATCCAGGACCGCATCCGATATTTGGTCCGCCATTTTATCCGGATGTCCTTCCGAGACAGATTCAGATGTAAACAAGCTTGTCTCAGACATTATATTTTCCTTTGGTTATCAATTAAAAAAAGTATATTAGGTGCCATGTCTAATCTTTTTAAATATGCAGATTTGTATTTGAAATCCATTACGAAGACTAAGATAAGAGCTTTGTCCTGAAACGAGACCGGCGTCCTCGGCCCAACGGTCTAGGTCGTTCTCGTCGAAGCCTAACCAAAGGTCGCCACACGAGTTCCGCGCCCAGTCCTGATCGTGCCTTGAAAGATCGATAATTAGGAGATGACCCTCAGGAGCCAAGAGAGCGGCGGAATCTTTAAATGTTTTTGCCGGGGAGGAAATATGATGCAGCACCATGTTAAAAATGATGATGTCAGCAAGAGTTTCCTTTTTTAGCGCGATGCGGGTGTCACCAAGAATAAAATGCACCCCTTTTAAATTTTTTCTTTCGATTGTTTGCCGTGATTTCTCCAGCATCTCACTGGAATTATCAAGCGCTATGATATTCCTGTATTTTTTAGCCAGCTCCATCAGTAGCTGGCCCTCTCCGGGCCCTACTTCAAGCACGACGGCCTTGGATGAATGTCCCAATCCATTGATAACATCGTGCAGGCAACTCGCGTAATCTTCATGTTCCACAATGAGTCCCTGTTTCTCCTTGAATTTGTCGGCATTCTTATTGAAGAAACTGAGGGATAACTCGGAGCGCTCGATTTGAATCTGTTTGATCTTTCTCTTGCTGTCCGCCCTAATTGGCAGGCTGTCAATTTGTTCTAGTGTGCTTTCTTTAATGTCGCGGTGGGAGTCCCCATCGGTCAAGAATGCCCGTCGGTAGAATATGGAATTTCCCTCACGACGAGTCGATACTAGGTTGCTTTTAGCAAGGATTTTCAAGTGATGGCTGAGTGCTGGCTGGCGAATTTCTAGGATGCGGCAGAGTTCCAGTACACCAAATGACTCGTTCTTGAGCAACCGCAAGATCTGCAAGCGTAAGCTGTCAGCTAGAGCCTTGTTCAGTTCTGTTAGGCTTTCTAGGGTGACAGGTAGCTCGAGAGCCGGGACTCTCAGTACAGTTGATTGAAGATCGTTAGCCATTTTTCTGTATTAAAAGGGAACTAAGCGGGAGCTACAGTAGCAGCAAACGTGAGCATTTTCAAATCTATATCAAAATATATTGATATAATATAGCCGCAAGTCAGTACTAAAATATTAGTTGGCATCTCACGCCGAAAATAGTCCCGAGTCAGTGGTATATTGCGTTCAGGTGCGGGAAAATAGCCGCCTTCCAAACTCGGTTGTCTGTTACCCGGCCGGTCGATTAATGAGCCAGGAGTTAAGTTGATGTCAGGAAATGGCGTGTCGCGGAAACAATGCGCTAATGCAATTCGGGCGCTGAGCATGGATGCCGTCCAGAAAGCGCGTTCGGGCCACCCTGGTGCACCGATGGGTATGGCAGACATTGCTGAAGTACTTTGGAATGACTATCTAAATCACAACCCCGGTAATCCTCAGTGGTTTAATCGCGATAGATTTGTGCTTTCCAATGGGCATGGTTCATTGCTGATTTTCTCGCTTCTTCATCTATGTGGATATGACATTCCTATGAAGGAGTTAAAGAATTT
>JAKUTG010000117.1:0-7149 GCA_022447905.1 Pseudomonadales bacterium
TTAACTGGAGGTATTGGTAGTGGTAAGTCAACTGTAACTCGTTGCTTCCAAAATTTTGGAGTATGCGTCGTGGATGCAGACGATCTTTCTCGCGAAGTAGTTCAGCCTGGCTCGAAAGCCCTTGACGAAGTCGCCCAGCACTTCGGTTCTACAATTCTCCAGAAAAATGGCACCCTTGACAGGAGTCAATTGCGGCAGATTGTTTTTACGAATCCTACAGAAAAAATCTGGTTGGAAGGATTGTTACATCCATTGATCGCTGATCTCATACAAATCAGACTAACAGCCTGTGGTTCGGCTTATTGCCTGCTGGCATCACCTTTGTTGCTGGAAACTGACCAGCACAAGTTCGTTGATCGCGTCCTTGTCGTGGATGTGAGTGAAGAAACCCAATTCACTAGGACCTTTAATCGCGATGGAGGAGATCCGACGACAATTAGAGCCATCATTGCATCGCAGACTGAGCGCAATATGAGATTGAGGCGTGCCGATGATATCTTGATTAATGAACGATCCAAGGCAGCACTAAAGCGGGACGTAACCGATCTGCACAATCAATATTTGAAACTTGCAGTAATCGATGAGTGAGATGGGGGAAAAGGTAGTAATTTGCTCAACCCGTGAGAAGCTTGTTGCTTGGCTTGATGAAAACGAATATAGACCCTTCTGTAGTAGGCGATGCAAGTTAATAGATTTTGGAGACTGGGCAGCCTAAAAACATAGTATTTCCAGCGAAATGTTTTTTCCCGAGGTTGATGAAAATCAGGAAAAACTACAATAATGGGCGGAGTATCGGAATAAACGCTGAACAATATTCTAAATGAAGAAAATGAAGAAAATGGAAAAAAATTTCATCCTTATCGAGATCTTGTTTGCTCTTAGTTAAGCTACTGTTCCTATTAGTTGTTTTATGATGTCTGAATCCTGTTAACTAATTGATTTAAAAAATAAAATGGTTTTTTTTCAATATTTTTCGAAGGGAGCAGTTGACTTGATTAAGCGAAAGATGTGGTTTATGTTTACGCCGTTTTCTTAAAGCGGAAATAAGTGCGGCAAACCCAACCCCGATACATGTTATTGTTTAAACTACAAAACGTACAAGTTTGGAATTATTGGTTGTGCTACAGAGGTATTGTTGATGAAAGATTCGGTACGAGTATTGCTAAGAATAGCCGGTAGCTCATTTTTGCTGATCTGCTTGTTAGGGGGTCAGAATGTGTTTGCACAAGATAAGACAGTAAAAGATGGAGTATTCACTGAAGCTCAGGTCGCATCCGGTCAGATGGTTTATGATTCACAATGCAAGACTTGCCATAACATGCAGTTTTATCGCGATACTTTAAGGTCTTGGAATAATCAGCCTTTGCTTTGGCTCTGGGAGTCCATCATGGGTACTATGCCAGCAGACAATCCTGGTTCTTTAATGCTTGACGAATACACTGATGTAATTGCCTATATTTTGTCGGAAAATGGCTTCCCAACTGGTGATAGCGAGCTTGATCCGGATAATGGGATGGAGCAAATCAGCATACTGCCACCCTGATACGGCTAATGTTTAGAGCACACAGCAAAAAAAGCCGAACAATGTTCGGCTTTTCTTCGGGTTGATAAAAAAGTGAAAATACTTACTATTCTTCGATTTCTGGACAATCCTTCTTAATTCGGCCAATAGCACTGACGTCTCGTGATTCTAGTTGTAGGTCGTACTTCTCGGCGATTGCCTCCCATAGTTGCACGTATTCGCAACGAAATTCTTCCCGGGGTAAATACCGGTTGGGTCCGCGATCCCTTTTACGTCGGATTTCCCGTTTCTCTACCAACATCATGTTAAGAGGGTCGTTTGCAAACACTAGTTTCTTCTCAGGCATCCAGCGGTCACCCCCGTGAGTGTGTGCGTACATGCGCGGAATTACATGGTCGATATCGATTTGCACAGCGACAGTAAAAACTTCTCCAGTATAATCGTCCAGCCATTCACCGGTGCGGACCACGCAATTCCGAGGATTAGAATATTTGACTTCCGTACGGCTGGTTAGAATAAGCATCTCCTGTCTAGAGGATTGGCAGTCTCCGTCGAAATCTTCTTCGAATGACCAGTCATCTTCGTTATAGAATTTTTCTCGGTCCCGATAATCAGTGAGCAAGCTATCCCGACCTATCCGTCCTATATTAAATGTATCAGGCATTTCGCAGGCATTCATATGGCAGTGATAGGATGCGCCGTAGTAGTGCCCTCCGTTTATATCGAGGCCCCCAGCATGTCCGAATAGCAATGAAGGAAAAAGCCACAGACTTAAGGTTTTAAGAGCTAGTAAACAAGGTTTTTTAAGCATGTTCTCTCCCCGTGGGATCTCACGTGCAGGGCTGGGTCGTGAATTATAAGGCTTAGTCGATTAACAGGGACAAATCGATTGCCCGGCAGTGTTTGGTTAAGGCCCCAATGGAAATGTAGTCTACGCCAGTTTCCGCAATCTTGGCCAGTAAGTCTTGATCGATTCCCCCAGAAGCCTCTAACTTAGATTGTCCCTGATTTATCTTGATGGCTTCCTGTAAGGCTAGTATGTCGAAATTATCCAGCAGAATCCTATTGGCGCCTGCGGCGAGTGCTTCTTGCAGCTGAGTTAGGTTCTGGACTTCGATTTCTACGGATTTATCCAGGTTTAGCGTACGGACTTTCGAGATAACCTCAGAGATTCCACCACAGGCGGCGATGTGATTTTCTTTAATTAGATAGGCATCAAAGAGTCCCATACGATGGTTCTGGCCCCCGCCTATTCGAACAGCATATTTTTGGGCTGACCTCAGTCCAGGCAGCGTCTTGCGGGTATCCAATAATTTGGCTGAAGTATGCTCGATCCTTGAAATTAGTTCACGTGTGCAGCTTGCAGTGCCTGATAATAATTGCAGAAAGTTGAGGGCTGTTCGTTCACCGCTCATAATTGGCCGGGCAGAACCGTCAACTTCTGCAAGAACTTGGTTGGCCTTGAAAGTTTCGCTTTCGTTGAGTCGCCAATCGACTGCAATTGAATTGTCGAGCTGGGAGAATACCCTGTTAACCCAGGGTACGCCACAAAGCACACCATCTTCACGACTTATTATCCTGGCGGACACTAACTTTTTAGCTGGAATCAGCTCTGCTGTGATATCACCGTTACCAATATCCTCAGCTAGGGCATATCGAACAACAGAATCAATGTCTGATGGTAAGAAAGTGTTCATTGAATTTAGAAGGCTGGGATTTGGCGCAGGGTCAAATTTGAGCCACGTTGCATGAATTCAATCTGCTTTAAGGCGCTCATGCCTAGTTAAATTGTTTCCCCCCCCTAGCTAGGAGTGATAATTGCTTTTATATCGTGGAGTCGAATATTTCCTAGCTGCAGTTCGTCTAAAATTGTCGAATAAACCTGGATAATTCCGTTCGCCGTGGCTGCTTGGCTAATATAGCCTTGATTCAGTCCAGCTTTTCTAGCGATGGCAGCAGGTATGGCTACATCGGTGGCTCCGGTATCAAGCAGGAAAGTGACAGGCACACCATTTATTGTTCCATTGGCAACATAATGTCCTTGCCGATTTCTTTGCAGTACAACTTCCTTGATGCCATTATCGGTTTCGTTAAACTCCGGTTCGCTATTGGGATTGGATTGGGATTGCAACACACCGTCAAAAAACATTGTTAGGGCAATTAAGCCCAGGGAAAAACTCACAATGAGCATTCCTTTGCCAATACTTCTGCCAGGAGGTTTTTGGTTGGGCGGGAACATTGGCTAAATTATGTCCTATACCCGTGTGAATAGGAAGTCGTTAGCTAGCTGCGATTCCACGTGTTTTTGCGGGTCTAACCGATCAGACGCCTCTAATTTTGCCTTCATGTTTGCTGTCTGTTTTCGCAACGTTTCCTTTTGAACTGGTGTGTTACCATTGCGCCTGCGTTGGGTTTTTAAGTATTTCGATGTAGCGATGTCTTTCACTCTTTACAAGAACCGCCTTCAGGGTGTGCGTCAACTAGATTCGCCGAACCAAAGTTGTAGAGGCCCCGGTGATCAAATAGAGTTACTCATCATCCACAATATTAGCTTGCCACCAGGTGAGTTCGGGACCAGTTGCATCGATGATTTGTTCTGTAATCGACTCGATATGGACTCTCATCCTTATTTCAGAAAGATTGAAGACTTGCAGGTTTCCTCGCACCTTCTGATCGATCGACATGGAATGGTTACTCAGTATGTACCTTTTGACAAAAAGGCATGGCATGCAGGTGAATCAAGCTTTCGAGGTAGATCAAGTTGCAATGATTTTTCAATTGGCATTGAGTTGGAAGGTACTGATCACGAACCATTCTTGCCAGAGCAATATGAAACACTAGTGGGTGTGACCAATTCACTTCTACTGGAATATCCATACTTGAATCTTGCTAGGATTGTAGGGCATAGCGATGTGGCTCCAGGGCGCAAGACGGATCCAGGTCCGTTTTTTGACTGGGAAGGTTACAAGAACGCGCTCGATACCATGAGTAATTCCAGAGAACAATCGCCGACACACGGCAGTTGAGATTGAGGTTTGGCAGGTTCTATTGACGCGCAGCCAAGTAATATGACTTCGTACGTTAGCACTGGTTAGGATTTTCGGGTTACCAGGTCACGTAATCGTGACGCTGCTTTCGAAGTAAGGTTTATAGCGAAATTTTGCGGTAAACCCGTAAGTAAGCCTGATTTTTAGTATTTTTGTAGTTTTGACCCAAAAAATATGTTACTCGGCAATAGCGATAGGTTTAAGTTTTTAAGATATTTTGTAAGTTACTGTTTATTATTTAAAAATATGGGATAAAAAGATAATTGGTATGATGATCTATATGTAGTAATACTACATTTAAAGCTGCATAAAGATAGATAAAATGAGAATATATCGGTAACATACCCCTAATATGTAAATTATTTACATACTCTATAAAAAGGCCAGCAAACAAGCACAGGAATAATCTATGGTCATGCATGACGATGCAAATCCTGAAGAGACCGGTGAGTGGCTAGAAGCCCTCAAATCGGTAATTGATGAGGAGGGACCTGAACGGGCTCATTATCTGCTAGCTCGTCTCCAGAACAATATAATCCAAGAAGGGCATTCCGCATCATCCACGACTGTAAATACTCCATATTGCAACACGATCTTGCCACAAAACGAAGAACGCATGCCCGGAGACATGCTCATGGAACGCCAAATAAGAGGCTACGTTCGGTGGAATGCTTTGGCCATGGTTATGAGGGCTAATCAACGGAATCCGAACCTTGGTGGGCATCTTTCGACTTTTGCTTCTTCAGCCACGTTGTACGATGTTGGATTCAATTATTTCTTCAGGGGTCCTGACGGTAATGATGAAGGGGATTTGATTTATTACCAAGGCCACTCTGCTCCAGGAATCTATGCACGCTCTTTCGTAGAGGGACGCTTGGGTGAGGAGCAACTTGATAAATTTCGGCAGGAAGTGAATGGCAATGGCCTTTCTTCATACCCTCATCCGTGGTTAATGCCAGATTATTGGCAGTTCCCAACGGTTTCGATGGGTTTGGGTCCCATCCAAGCAATCTACCAAGCCCACATAATGAAGTACCTCACCAATAGGAGCCTCTTGAAAGAGTCGGATCGTAAGATCTGGGCGTTTCTCGGAGATGGTGAAATGGATGAACCGGAATCACTAGGATCCATCGGTAAGGCTGGTCGTGAACAACTGGACAATCTGATTTTCGTCATCAATTGTAACCTGCAACGTTTGGATGGTCCGGTACGTGGTAATGGCAAAATTATTCAAGAACTGGAAGGTGTATTTCGTGGAGCAGGCTGGAACGTGACCAAGGTGATCTGGGGACGCCATTGGGACCCACTGTTTCAGGCTGACAAGGAAGGCATATTGCAGGCGCGCATGGACGAAGTGGTGGATGGCGAGTACCAAAATTATGTGAGCAGGGGTGGCTCCTATACCCGCGAGCACTTCTTTGGAAAGAGTCCAGAGTTATTGAAAATGGTCGAACATCTCTCCGACTCCGATATCATGGCGCTAAATCGCGGAGGTCATGACCCTTATAAAGTGTATGCAGCCTATGCTCAAGCAGTAAAAGCCAACGGCAAACCTACTGTGATCCTGGCAAAAACAATTAAGGGATACGCGTTCGGTGCTGCTGCCGAAGCACTGAATGCATCACACCAGGTTAAGAAACTCGATATTGAGTCTCTCAAGAAATTTCGTGATAGGTTCGGTATCCCGATTAAAGATACTAAACTTGAAGAAGTACCGTACTACCGACCACCCGAAAAGAGTCTCGAACTTAAGTACATGCATAAAGTACGCGAATCTCTAGGGGGAGCTGTACCCCAACGCAGAACTGAGACTTATGCCTTAAAGGTTCCTTCTGTCCATGCGTTTGATAACCATTTACAAGGTAGTGGTGACAGAGAGCAATCTACCACGATGGCTTTCGTGCGCATACTCAGTGCCCTTTGCAAAGACAAAGCATTTGGTGAAAGAGTGGTGCCAATTGTTCCTGACGAAGCTCGTACCTTCGGAATGGAAGGGATGTTCGGGCAGTTAGGCATCTATTCGGCCGTTGGACAGCTATACGATCCGGCGGACTCTAAGCAGATCACATTTTATCGAGAAGACAAAAAGGGCCAGATGCTGGAGGAGGGTATAACTGAATCCGGAGCCTTTTCAGCCTGGTTAGCAGCCGCTACTTCTTACAGTGTGAATAATTTTCCCTTGATTCCCTTTTACATTTATTACTCGATGTTTGGATTCCAGCGAGTGGGTGATTTGTGCTGGGCCGCAGGTGATTCTCAGGCACGAGGATTCTTGATAGGAGCTACAGCCGGACGCACTACACTCAATGGGGAAGGTTTGCAGCACCAGGATGGGCACAGCCATGTTCTTGCTTCAACAATTCCAAACTGTGTTAATTACGATCCAGCTTATGCTTACGAATTGGCAGTTATTGTTCAGAACGGGCTGAAACGGATGTATGTAAATATGGAGTCTGTATTTTTCTATATCACAACAATGAATGAGAACTATCAGCAGCCTGCGATGCCAAAGGGTGTAGAGGAAGGCATAATCAAAGGGATGTATCTGCTCGAAGATGGAAATGCTAAAGACTATCAAGT
>JAKUTG010000118.1:0-7112 GCA_022447905.1 Pseudomonadales bacterium
TCGCCTTACATTCGACTGGAATCCACCCGCTTATTTTGGCATGGTGCAGTTTGAGGGAGGGGGGAAACTGATGATGGATTTTACCGAAGTCGAAGAGGGTAGGATCGATTCCGGGTCCAAAGTTTCTGTACATTTCAGGATCAGGCAGTTCGATAGCCAACGCGGTTATCGTAAATATTTTTGGAAAGCTGTTGTTGAGGAATAGAGTGGATTGTATTTTTAAATACAAAGGCATAAATGATTAAATCAGTGGTGGACTAAATGGCGAGCGGAATAAAAGACAAAGTAGTAATTTTGGGGATGGGATGCAGTAAGTTTGGTGAACGCTGGGACTCAAGCCCGTCAGACCTCATGGTGGAGGCATTCGAGGAGTGCCTTCAAGACGCAGGTATAGAACGCGACCTGATTGAAGCAGCTTGGTTTGGTGCTGGGATCGATGCGTTCAATGTGGGCTCAAGCGCTATGCCACTCGCGATCGCACTTAGATTAAATTACATTCCCGTTACAAAGGTTGAGAACATGTGTGCGACTGGCACTGAAGCTTTCAGAGGAGCTGTTTATGCTGTTGCCTCTGGTGCCTGTGATATTGCTCTCGCACTTGGAGTGGAAAAGCTAAAAGACACTGGTTACGGCGGTTTGCCGCAGCGTACCCGCGGAGTCGAGAATGACATGTACTGGCCGAACCTGTCTGCACCCGGTGCCTTCGCCCAGCTCGCATCTGGCTACCGTGCCAAGCATCACCTGAACAAGGAAGACCTAAAGCGTGCCATGGCACACGTATCAGTGAAGAGCCATGCCAACGGTGCCAAGAACCCAAAGGCCCACCTGCAACGAGAGATCACGGAGGAGCAAGCCATAAATGCGCCCTATATTGCAGAACCCATCGGGCTGTTTGATTGTTGCGGGGTAAGTGACGGTTCTGCTTGCGCGATCGTAACGACGCCGGAGATTGCGGAAAGTCTTGGAAAGGAAAATCTGGTGTCAGTTAAAGCGCTCCAGCTAGCCGTATCGAATGGCACTGAGTCCAGCCATGACAGTTGGGATGGCTCCTATCTCAAGACTACCCGCATTGCTTCTCAACGAGCTTACAAGGAAGCTGGCATTCGCAAACCTGCGGAAGAAATTACCATGACTGAAGTGCATGATTGTTTCTCCATCACAGAGCTGGTGACAATGGAGGACCTGCAGTTGGCAGAAGAGGGTAAAGGGGTCAACGATGTGCTGGATGGTAATTTTGATGCCGATGGCCAGAACCCTTGTCAGATTGACGGCGGGTTGAAGTGCTTCGGACATCCGATAGGAGCCTCCGGTCTTCGTATGATCTACGAAAGCTACTTACAGCTGCAGGGCAGAGCAGGGGCTAGACAGTTGTCAAACCCCAGGCTTGGCCTGAATCACAACCTTGGTGGGTTCCCGCATCAAAACATTTGCTCGATTTCAATAGTGGGACCATACAACTAATACGACTGTGAGTGGAACTGCTCAACAAACTGGGCCGGAAGAATATTCGTCACAGCTCGCTATCGCACTTGTTGAACTTGATTTGCTTCGAGAACTGGTTGATGGCTCTTTTCGATTCATAAAGTCGCACTGTAGAGAAAATAATCGTTTCGACAAGAATCGGTTGGATGACTTTCAGCTTCTGAGTTACGACCTAGCAGTTTGCGTCGCGGAAATCTCCGCTGCCAAATCGCTGCTTAAGTACGCATTAAAGCTTTCGAAAAACAAGCTTGTGGCTAAGATCGCACTGGTGTTCGCAGGCGATAATTATCAGATTGTTCTTCAAAGGCTTCTCGCAAGATCAGAGGAATCAGCAGGTAACTCCAAGGAGTTGCTAGGGTTGTATGAGAAACCTTCGGTTAGGGAGCTTTTGAGCTATACAACG
Source organism: Pseudomonadales bacterium (assembly GCA_022447905.1). Classification (GTDB taxonomy): domain Bacteria; phylum Pseudomonadota; class Gammaproteobacteria; order Pseudomonadales; family Pseudohongiellaceae; genus UBA9145. Next base: position 1,886 of record JAKUTG010000118.1, read on the forward strand.
GCACAGGTATTAGAGCAGGTTGGTCGGGAGATTACTGGAGCCGATATCGCACGGTTGCCTTCGACACTCGATGATGAAAAAGAGCTGATGCGTGAGACCTTTTATCGGTTTACGAACGATGTCGTAGCGCCTCTGGCTGAAGAGATACATCGGCAAGATCAGGATATTCCGGAAGCGATAATACGCCCCGCAGCCGAACTCGGTTGTTTCGGAACGTGTATTCCAGAACGATTCGGTGGTCTTCAACCGGACAATAGCTCGGACAGCCTGGGCATGATCGTTGTAACTGAAGAACTATCACGCGGTTCATTGGGTGCTGCCGGCAGCTTGCTCACTCGGCCCGAAATCGCTGCGCGTGCCTTGTTGGCAGGTGGTACAGAGACGCAGCAAAAAAAATGGCTGCCGGCTATCGCAAAAGGGGAAATACTGTGCGCAATTTCCATTACTGAGCCGAACACGGGTTCTGATGTTGCCGCAGTTTCCCTGAAGGCAACACCAACGAAAGGTGGGTGGTTACTCAATGGCAGCAAGACCTGGTGTACCTTTGCAGGCCGATCCGAACTAATAGTCGTGTTGGCCCGCACCAATTCTGATATGACGCTTGGTTACAAGGGCTTGAGCTTGTTTTTGTTGCAAAAGGCCTCGTACCCAGGGCACACATTCAGGCACGAACAGAAACGAGGAGGATCACTAACCGGCAAAGCCATCCCCACGCTTGGTTATCGCGGCATGCATTCTTATGACCTTTTTTTCGAGCACTACTTCGTACCAGCGGAAAACCTTGTTGGTGAGAAAAATGGTGAAGGCAAAGGTTTCTACTATACGATGGCCGGCTTTTCCGGTGGGCGAATACAAACTGCCGCGAGAGCGACCGGTGTTATGCAGGCTGCCTACGAAAAGGCACTGAGCTATGCAAACGAGCGCGTGGTTTTTGATAAGCCACTTGGAGAATTTCAGCTTACCCAAGTTAAATTAGTACGTATGCTAGCTACTATCACCGCTTCCCGACAATTCAGTTACGATGTCGCGTCACTACTGGACGAAGGGAAAGGCCAGATGGAAGCCAGTTTAATAAAACTCTTCGCTTGTCGTGCTGCAGAGTGGATCACCCGGGAAGCCATGCAAATACATGGTGGCATGGGGTATGCCGAGGAGAATGCTGTGAGTCGCTACTTCGCTGATGCTAGAGTGCTTTCAATATTCGAAGGGACTGAGGAAGTGCTGGCATTGAAGGTAATAGCTCGAGAGCTGATTGCGGCAGCATAATGGTAATAAGCACTCGAGAATTAGGTTAATAATAGAAGGGAGAAACAATGAGCGTTCCACTGTTACAAGACAAAGTTGTCGTGGTTACTGGTGCTGGTCGCGGAATCGGTCGAGGCATAGCAATTATGGCAGCCGGTCACGGAGCAAAAGTTGTCGTTAATGATCTGGGCGGCGCAGAAGATGGCTCGGGAAGCGATTCTAGGCCAGCTGATGAGGTGGTTAGTGAAATCACAAACGCTGGTGGCGAAGCAGTTGCTTCCTACGCCACCGTCACCGACTGGGATGCAGCTCACGAAATTGTTGAAACAGCGTTGAGTTTTTTCGGGCGTATAGACGCGGTCGTTAATAACGCTGGCAACCTTCGTGACGCTATTTTTCACAAGATGACGGAAGAGGACTTCGATTCAGTTATTGATGTCCATCTAAAGGGCACATTTAATGTCAGTCGGGCGGCGGCGACTCATTTTCGTGCCCAGACGAGCGGTTGCTTTGTCAACATGACCTCAACGTCTGGACTTATCGGCAACTTTGGTCAAGCTAACTACGCAGCAGCAAAGCTTGGCATAGTTGGTCTCTCCAAATCGATGGCGTTAGACATGGGGCGGTTTCGCGTGCGATCCAACTGTATCGCACCATTTGCCTGGAGTCGTTTGATCGGCACCATTCCAACTGCCACGGAAGAGCAAAAAGCGCGTGTAGCTAAAATTCAACAAATGACCCCTGACAAAATTTCTCCTCTTGTAATTGCTTTGATCAGCGATGCAGCTCAGGATGTGACTGGCCAGATTTTTGGTGTGCGTAACAACGAGATCTTTTTGTTTAATCAACCCCGACCAACTCGATTTGCACACACTGCTGAAGGTTGGACTCCTGACCTGGTACTTGAACGTGTCATACCTGCTTTCCAGTCCGACTTCGTTCCCCTTGAGCGTTCGGGTGATGTATTTAGCTGGGATCCCATGTAAGAGTTGATCTTGGATTGGTATTTTGGAGGAGGCGGTGAGCTTGTTTCACGAAATAATAGCAAAAGCCCGGGATTGCTTTGTCTTGCAGATCAGGCGAGCTGAGCATAGCGTGTACGCCCTAGCCTGCACAGATTTGTTCATGACGCATGGAGAGAGAAAGTACTCTACCCATATTCGCAACAGTATTGTTGTAGCCCTAAACAGCAAGTCATATTGAGAACTTATGGGGAGAGAATAAATGAACTTTGATCCAGACAACTTACTGAACCGCGACTTTCCAATCCTTCGCCATTCTTATAATGAGAAGGACTGCATGCTTTACGCGCTTGGGGTAGGCATGGGTATTGACCCTCTCGACGGAAATTGCCTGCGATTTGTCTACGAAGACGGACTAAAGGTTTTACCGAGCCAGTCGGTGGTAATGGCGCATCCCGGTTTCTGGGCGAAGGAAGACGACACTGGCCTTGATTGGGTGAAGGTGCTTCACGCCGGGCAGGAGATAATTCTGCACAAACCGTTACCAGTTTCCGCAACCGTCGAGGCAAAAACTCGTATTACCGAAGTCACAGACAAAGGTGAAAAAACTGGTGCGCTAATTGTGTCGGATCGCACAGTAGTTGATGTCGACACAGGGGACGAACTTTGCACTCTAGTAACAACAATCCTTGCTCGAGGAAACGGTGGCTTCGGTGGTGATCGCCGGTCTGTACCGAAAACCGATGTAATCCCTAAAGAAGTACCTGATGAGATTTGCGATCTGCAGACACTGCCATCCCAAGCCCTTATCTACCGCTTGTCCGGAGATTTTAACCCCTTGCACGCCTCACCAATTGTGGCTCGCAACGCCGGATTCCAGGCACCTATACTGCATGGTCTAAGCACGTTAGGCGTAATGACTCACGCGCTTCTGAGAACCTGCTGTGATTACGAGCCGAATAGATTTAAACGCATACGTTTGCGGTTTTCCTCACCTGTTTTGCCAGGGGAGACAATTCGAACCGAGATTTGGCGTAACGGAAACGAGATAGCATTTCGTTGCAAATCGCTGGAGCAGGACAAGATTGTAATTAATAACGGTTGGCTGTTAATTGGTTGAAAAAAATGGGAGTAGCTGTTGCAGCAAATACTTAATGGGCTACGAATCGTTGAAGGCAGCGCATTTATCGCAGCCCCTTCCGGCGGTATGACGTTAGCACAACTCGGCGCCGAAGTTATTCGCTTTGATCAGATTGGCGGAGGAATCGACTACCAGCGCTGGCCTGTTACGAAGGAGGGCAAAAGTCTCTACTGGCACAGCCTTAATAAGGGTAAGCGGTCCATCGCGGTGGATTTTAGGAAACCTAAAGGCAGAGAAATACTCACCCGATTGATCACGGCGCCAGGGGAAAATGCGGGGCTGTTTGTCACCAATTTCCCGGCACGTGGTTGGCTTGCTGATCAAAAACTAAGAGAACAACGGGATGATCTGATTTCTGTCAATCTTACCGGGGATCGCCACGGAGCAAGCGCTCTAGACTATACGGTGAATAGCCAAATCGGCCTACCCTATCTGACGGGTCCCCTCAAGGCTGATGAACCGATAAACAATCCGTTCCCAGCTTGGGATGTGCTCGCCGGTCAGCAGATTGCCATCGCGCTATTAGCAGCAGAACGATACCGGCGGTTAACTGGCCAGGGGCAGTTAATAAAGCTGGCATTGGCAGACGTTGCATTAGCAACAATGGGACATTTGGGATTTATCGCTGAAACCGAAGTTAATGGTGAAGCACGTCAATCCACGGGTAATTATATCTTTGGCACCTTTGGCCATGACTTTGTCTGCAAAGATGGACACAGAGTGATGGTTGTTGGTGTCAGTTCGAATCAATGGAATGCTATAGTTTCGGTGACCAATAGCCAGACGCAGGTACTTGCACTGGAACGGGAATTGGATCTAGATTTTAAAAAGGAAGGTGATCGTTTCTTAGCAAGAGAGCGGCTCAAAGCGCTTTTCCAACCTTGGTTCGAAGAAAGGAATTTTAAAGAAGTTAAAGTGGCACTGGGTAAAGCGCGTGTATGCTGGGGGCCTTACCAGACTGTAGATGAGTTAGTTCACAAGGACCCGGAATGCTCAGAAGCCAACCCGCTTTTCAATCGGATCAAACAACCGGGGGTCGGCTCCTATCTAGTGCCATCACAGCCCATTCATTTCTCTAATCTGGACCGTGTGCCACCTAAGCCAGCTCCTTTGCTAGGCCAGCACACCGATCAAATACTTAGCGAGGTGCTGGATATGGATAGTAGCGAGATCGGTCGTTTGCATGATGATGGAGTGGTTGCGGGTCCTAGCAATAATTGAGCGTTATGAATACACCGTCTCGGCAACCTACCAGTATCTGTAAACTGCTGATTACAGCAGCAGAAGCTTGGCCTGATCAATCAGCGATTACCTTCGAAGGTAAGACACAGGGTTGGAGGGAAACTCTTAATCGATGTCACGCAGCGGCAACACTGTTTAAAAATATTGGCGTCGAGAAAGGAGACCGAATTGCTTTTCTTGGTCTCAACTCAAATGTCTGCTTTGAATCCTATTATTCGCCCGCAATGATTGGAGCTATCTTGGTGCCAGTTAACTACCGATTATCTATCACAGAAATGATGGAATGTATCGAGGACTGTGCGCCCAAGATTCTAATCGTGGATTCCCATTTCATCAGCCAAGCTCAAGAAATTCGTAAGCAATGTAAATGGATCACCATTGTAGCTACTAACGATAAAATTGCAGCGGAACCATATATCATAAGTTATGAAAAAACGGTACAACAACTGATCAACCAAGGCAAATATTGTGAACTGGTCCCAAGTCAGGATGATGAAACAGTTATAATTTTCTATACCGGAGGAACTACTGGGCGTTCTAAGGGTGTAATGCTCAGCAACATAAACTTTCAGAGCAACACCGATTGTGCTGCTCCTCTATATCGCATGCAGGAAGGATGGACTTTCTTAATTGTAGG
>JAKUTG010000119.1:0-7106 GCA_022447905.1 Pseudomonadales bacterium
AGGGAATTGCCGAAGTAACTACTTATAACCCCAAATCACTCCAAAACCTCCTGCCGCTCCTATATATACTGGGTAGGCCGGGTGGTCTCCTGTCTAGAGGGGCTTTAAAGACCTCCGGATTTGGGACTACTTTATCTTTAAAAGTGAGCGGGGCTTTCTAGCTTTTATTGGCTAGATAGCTCTCATTGTGGATCTTTCGCCAGAATTTCATCTACGAATTTCACAAAATCCTCTTCTAGCACAGGTCTGGCCCAGGGGCTTTTCTCCCAACAAAGCCGGACGCCAGGATTACGATAGAATCCACTGATTACATTTCTTAATTCTTCGACATCTGAATCCTTAGTTGTAGAAGCATATTGCCCCCAATGCAGCCAGAACCAATAGAGCATAGCCCAATCGAAACTTGCTGCTTCATTTGAAGACATATTCAGCTTAGAAGCAATTTCATTGTAATAGTCAGAAAGTAGTAATCCCTTAGTCAAATTCTCTCTAAGATCACTATCCGAAGCGGAAGCCAACATCATGTCCCGAACACCCTTGGATCTTTCGAGTCTATTAGTATCCGCGGCCGCTTCCTTAGCATGTCGCACTTGGTTGGCCAAGTAACCTAGCGTAAGAACGACTGCTAACGCTCCAACAATTTCGCCTATTGCACCTATTGCTTCCCAATTCATATGATCACCTACTATTCGTGTATTTATTTGAGATGTTTTTCCATTCTAGTCATTGAAACACTGGCTCCGGATGCACTTTCGTAATTGATTTCTTCCTTTGCGATATAACCATGATTCTTATATAAAGACACTCCAGCCTGAGTTGCCATTAACTCGCATTTTGTAAAACCCGCTTTTTTTGCTTCTTTTTCACCAACATTCATTATCAGAGTACCGATTCCCATTCTTGCCCAATCGGGATGAGTGTACATTGCCCTAATTCGCGCAGCATCTGCCTCGGGGTTTAAGAAACTATCATCCCTATTCGGAGTATGATTAGCCCCAAAAAGAGTTTTTCTATTACTCCACCCGCCACATCCAACAAAAATATTATCTTTATTGACGATAAAATAAGTTTGATCTTTTATAAGTTGTTCATCTAATCCCATGCTTTCAATAGAAGCTTCCAGCTGCCGCTCGGTTAAATAAGGTTTTAGAAGTCCATTTATTGAGAGTTGCATTAGAACTTCAATAGCAGGTATATCTTCTAGCAGAGCCAGTCTATACCTAAAATCTGTATTGCGAGTTGTCATTTAGTAGAGTTCAGGGTGGGAATTAGTAGCCTTTCTAGTTATAACATATTGAAATATAAAATAAATACTTTATTATGGCAGGGCCTTTTGTTCTCGAGAGATGAGTGAGTAATAAATAATGAGAGCTACCTTTACCATAATATTGTTCGTCTGGCTTACCGCTGTTTTTATCTTCATAGTTTCTCAGCTTTTTCCTCTTACTGATGAAAATGAAAGTGAAGGGTGGCCCTTCGCTCTTTTTGTTTTTTTTATTTTTGTTAGCACGCTTTGCCTAAAATTGCGGGCCTGGGGAAAGGATAAGTAGTGTCTTTCGATTGGTCATTGGCAGAAAGACCCAAGAGGCATCGAGGAGCATATAAACCTGAACTTGCAGATGTGCCTTTTGAGCTTTCGAGAAGCAAAATTGAGACATATGTAAAATGTAAACAATGCTTTTACCTGGAAAAAATTTGGGGCGTAAAGCCACCTTCAATACCAGGCTTCAATCTAAACAGCAATACAGACACTCTTTTAAAGCGCGACTTTAATCAATATAGAGGAACAGAAGCTCATCCGATTATGGTCTCAGCGGGGTTACAGCATCTCGTTCCTTTTGAGCACGAAGATTTAGAGAAATGGGAAAACGCGCTTCAGTTTGGGACTACTCCCAACCACTTCAACACACTACATAAAGAATCAAATATTATTTTCGGGGGCGGATTAGATGATGTTTGGGTCGAGCTTGTAAGGCCGATGCAAGTCTTTGGGCGCGATGATGCGCCGCAAGGAACTGGCAAGCTTCATATTGTTGACTATAAGAGTACCGCGCAATTAACAGGAAACCCTAAACCGTTAGATGAAAGTTTCTTAGCGCCTCCAGAAGGCTCAAAAAGCCCCGATTACAAAGCAAGCTATAGGAGGCAGATGGATATGTATCAATGGGTTATGCGAAGGAAAGGGTTTGAAGTAAGCGATATTGGCTATTTTGTCTATGTCGATGGTCAGCATGTCGGAATTGACGGAATGATAGACAAGGATGATCCAGCAACGGCTTGGATGAAGTTTAATACGGCCGTCATTCCATACAAAGGCGATGATGCTTGGGTTGAAGGCACTCTTATGGAAATTAGAAGTGATTTAGACCGCGTAGAGGATATAAAACACAATCCTGACGAGCGAAATAAGCCGCATGCGGGTGACTGTGAGCTAGCCCGATATTTATATGAGGCAATCAAAGCCACTGATTGGAAAGAAAGTGGCTCAAAAACATATTGGGATATAAAGAACCAAAATACATCAGAAAATACAACTTAATAAGGGTCAATGTGGCTGTGGTTTAGCTGGTAAGGATTTAAGAATGGTATATACTTGAATCGAGGAACTTATTTCCTCCAGAGGAAACCCTTATGAACTTAGCTAGAAAAATTACAATTATCGCCATAGTTGGGCTCTTTTCCCAATTTTCCATGGCACAGGACAACGCCTCAGCCATAAAAGAGGTTGCTGATATTGTTGCTTCAATCAATCATTTCCCTTCAGATGCTGATAAAGACAGACTAATGGCTATTTCCGACGATGATAGCCTTTTCGACGGCATAAGGGCGATGGCAACTGCTGTTTCCAATTTCGCTCATGCGGCAAATGCAGACGGGAAAGCTGCAATGGCTTCTCTCCAGGCTAATGATCAAATACCAGATCGTGCCAAGGCATTGGCTGGAATAATTGGCAACATGAATCACACGGCTAGTGCTGACGCAAAAGCCACTCTGGGAGAATTGTTCCCTTAATAATCCCAAAGCATTTGAAAAAGCCTCTCTTTGTAATGAAGAGAGGCTTTTTTTATGGATAGGCTAACAAAAAGGGTAAGAGTAATTTGATTTTAAGATCCAGACACTTGTCCTGCATTTGTGCTTCCACATTCAAAAATGAGAATACTTAACTATGAGACTTAAGAAGAGAAGCGCTATCGTTATCGGCGCAACTAGAGATATAGGAGCTGTCAGAGCTGATCATGGAGCAATAATGCAAAGATTTGTTTTTGGAGTGATTACAATTTTGCTGTTTGCATCGACCATTCATGCTATCGAAAATCCTGATCCCGTTCTCGAAGAGATCATGAACTTTCGCCAGTATGACGAAATGCTTGCAAGCGCCGGTCAACCAACCCGCGAACAGTTTCGGGTTGTCGCGGATCAGGGATTCGAGCGCGTGGTCTATATTGCTTTCACGAATAACCCAAATGCATTGCCGGATGAAGATCAGCTGGTTAAAGGCTTGGGAATGGAATACATGCAAGTGCCTGTTGATTTTGCTAATCCGTTGCCGGATGATTTCTATGCCTTTGCTGACTCAATGCAAAGAAATACGGAAAAAAAGACACTCCTTCATTGCCAGGTAAATGCGCGCGCAACTGCCTTCAGTTTCCTTTATCGTGTTATTTATGGCGATACACCGATATCTGAAGCAAAGGCCGACATGAATACGGTTTGGCAGCCAAATCAGGTTTGGCGGGATTTTATATTTGAGGTTCTGGATCAAAATGGCATGGACCCAAACTGTGAAGACTGTGATTGGGACCCGCCTTCACCAAGGCAATAAGAGGGACCTGTAAAGCTCATTTGTGGGGCTCTTCTTTAGGTTACTATGAGAATTTTCGGAAACTTCCTATTCCAACCATACAGATTGGGTAAACGCACCGTTGCGAGCGATATCCCAAACTTCGATACGTATCCATTTACGATTGCTCAGGTCCAAAGGCAGGGTGAGATTGCGCGCTCCGAACTCACGAGTATCTGACATATCGATGCGTTGGCGATAAACATCCGTTCCGTCTCCCGATACCACCTCCATGTAAGCCAGTGGATAGGTCCATTCCAAGTTGGCATTAAGGGTTACCGAACTGTAATCGATGCTGGCGGATAATGTTTCACCGCTCTCCCGGCCGCTAATATCGAAACTGGAGATAAGAACCTCTCCCGTGCTGACAAAGAATTGCCCGGAACTTAGAGTATCGAGTACTGACTGCCAACCGTCTTCATAGTGAGGAATTTTATCGAGTTTTAGGTAATTGACGTTCATTGTGCCAAACAGTTCGTAATCTTCGTAAATCTTGAAAATATCTACTTCCCCAAGTATGTACTTGTGGTTTCCCCAGTTCGCCATGTCATCTCCCAGGTCCAGTACTCGCCAGCCCAGCATTTCGCGTGAGTAATCGGCGGGCATTGCTTTCCAGGCGCCCCCAAGAAAGTGATTACTAGTGAAGAATTCTTGGTCTCTATAGCCATCAGGGAACCCGGTAGATCCTTTAACTCTCGGGTGGGCGGTCCAGGCTATCCCGGATTCTTTTTCGAGTAACGTCAGAACGTCTTGTGCGCTGCCGACATGGTAGACGGTGCCGTATTCTTCCATTGTTTGTTCGAAAGGTTGGTCGTTTTTCCGATTTAGAATCCAGTTAACTGGTTTAGGGAACATGCTTAACCAATGGCTGCCGAAATGTACGTTGGGTTCCTCTCCAGGTATGAGTAAAAATTCTTCGTTGGACAGACGGGCAAACTCCTTATGCATAACGTCTAGCTGAGCCAGCCGTTCGCGGGTATCGAGCTGGGGGGTCGCGCCAAAATGGAACTCAGCCATGTGCACCATATCTACGCCCATACGCTTAAAGAATTTTACAAAATCAGGATTTTCCAAACCGATAGGAATATCGTCAGTAGTTTGTTCTCGTTGTTGGTTGATAAAATCCATAGAATGTTCGTGATGATAGTGGCTGCTTAGGGTTTTGTAGCCCGGTAGAGGCTTGAAAGAATCGTTGTGTGTATACTGTTTCACAATTTCCAGGTTTTCCAAGCCCGATTGGCTGGAAACGAACAACAACACGCCGAGTTTTTGCTGGCTACCTGGTTGAGCATTAACCCAAGGCACGAATCGTCGATCACCCATCGGAGGCTGCCTTACACCCCATGCGAAACCATCAACCATGTCTAAGTATTCGTTGCCTGCCCAGTTGTAACCGAAGTTATCAGCGAAATCTAGTGGATAGAGATATTGGTGGGGGAAAGGCGAGATTACGACTGAACCGTTGTCTGAACTCAGCGCCATACTGCGGTATCGAGTCTGATATATATTAGCGGTTTCCGCAATGACTGGGTCGGAAGGGGGAGCATTGAGTGAATCTATCCACTCCAGTCGATGGCCTTCGATGTTAGGCTTTGCGAGCCCGACATGGTAAAGGAATGCAGTGGCAGGCCGCCCGGTAGAAACCCTTGCCTCCATGTGCACGAAAGGGCTGCCGTGATACAGGATGAAGACGAGAGAGCCAGAAAAATGAGTGCTGTTTAGTCCATCAAGTATAATGGTGGCTCGGTCTTCATCCGTAGAGATACTCACATCTCCGGGAATGAGGTATCCCTTTTCAACCGCATAGGGTCGAGTCGGTACGCGATCGAAGAATATCTCCCAACCATCTCTTAAAGTCAGATCCCGATCACCCACCCAAAACAAGTAATTCGGATCAACATCTGAAAGTGCGACAACGCCATTTATGCCGATTTCCCGAATCAGTGGTAAGGCTGCGTTATTCCCACGACGGGGAATGAACTGTAGATCCAGGTGGGCTTTGCCCTCAGGAGCATCCCAAGTCAGGGCGAGACCATCGCTGCGGCTAGTTAACTCAAAACCATCGGTCTCATCAAAATTTGTAGTGCTAATCTCGGCAGCAATTAACAATGAGGGGAGCAGGGACAGGAAAAATGGAGTTAGTTTATTCATGGCGGTGCTCTTTCTCTTTTTGTTGCCGAGAGTGTTTCGAATTGAGAGAAAGAGCGGCAAATATAAAGAGGTGTCCGCTGATTTTCGAACACCTCTTATGTCCCCACTTAACCGAGACCGAACTTACTGGTTAGTCTCGTAAATTGAGAACTGTTCCTCACCATCACCGAAAATAAAATCAGTATAGCGCGGGTTATCGGTGAAGTTTTCCATGATAAAAGCGTAAACGTAAGTGCCAAGTGTCTCTAGATCCTGCCCGCTGTTAGAAGGCAACATATGATTTCCTGTAGCAAACTCCAGATATACCTTTTCAGTAGAGGCGTTGACGGAGTCATAAAGCATACGAGCATGATCGGCAGGAGGAGCTATGGCATCTTCGGCGCTGGCAATGATAAGAGTAGGTACTGAGACTCCACTCAGGTCACCTTCGAAAGGTTGACCGAGCTCACAGCAATACGGGGTCAGTGGTATAACGGCTTTGATTTGGGAAGCGAGTTCTTCGGCCGCCCGTAATGAGGCTCCTCCACCGAGGGAATGACCCATAATGGCGATATTACTGGTATCCAGTTTGTCGCGTATTGGGCTGGCTGCGTTGTTATTTTAACCACGAAGGAATTCAAACCAGGCAATAAAAGCATTCTTACGTGCTTCAAGCGAATCCTCCGGGGTATTGGTTTCAATAATCATGGTAATCACACCTATTGAAGCCAGCATTGGCCCCCACCAGTCATAAACCGGGGGCGTGCCGCGGTAGCCAGGAACCATAATCACGGCTCCATTGGGTGGATCAAAGCTCAGTGTTAGCGGGTAGAAGATAGTGGCACTCGCGAATGCTTCCTGATTAGTACCCGTCTCATAGGTTCTTGCTTCAAATACTCTGTCATCGAACATATTGGCGGCATTTCGTGCAAAGGTTCGGCCTTCTGGGCGGTATCTGCCATCACTGTTGTCTTGTGCGACCGTGCTCGGAGTAGTGAAGGAGCCTGCAAGAATAACTAGCCCAATCAGAGCGCTAGACAGGGTTTTGATTCTCAGTAAATTCATCTAAGTTAACCTCTGCTGTTGTATTTTCGATAATCGTGAATGGAGACTGCGTTACATAGATCCCAAATAT
>JAKUTG010000012.1:0-22474 GCA_022447905.1 Pseudomonadales bacterium
AAACAACACCAGGATCCTATGTCGCCGGACCATTCAGCAGATCCATCTCCCCAGGTTTCGTAACCAACCTCTCCAGGTCGGGGTACTACATTAAATTCCCACCTAAGTTCGCCGGTTCTAACATCGAAGCCGCGAATATTTTCCGGTGCAGCCTCTTTCCGGTTGCCACCATCTCCGGCACCATTTAGAAAACCGCCAATAACAGCAGTATTGCCAATCACCAAAGGAGAAGTGGTAAGCGCAAAGTTGTTTGCATTCTCAGCGCTATAGGCAAGATTAACTCTTCCTGGTTCCTCGCGGCCAAAATCAGGGAAGGTTTCACCAGTTTGCGGATTTAATGCGTAGAGATAGCTACCCCGCACCACCATGAGTCGTTGATCGATTCCCTGTTGCCAGTGGGCAATACCGCGGGAACTGATACCAGCCGCTTCCAGCAAAGTTTGTTGATAGGGTTCTTGTGTCCAGAGTGTTTCGCCCGTAGCCGGATCGAATGCTTCCACTAATCCGAAAATATTGGGTGCGTATAAAACGCCATTTATTAACAGCGGAGTTGATCGAAGATTTTTAGTGAAACCCAGGCCATCGTAATCACCGCGTAGACCGGCAGCGGTAGCATCTCTGCGCCACACTATACTGAGCTGGCCTATATTATTCGCATTAATCTGATCCAGTGGAGAATAGCGATTGAATTTATTGTCGCCGCCAAAGTAACGCCAAGCACCCTCTTCAATTGTCTGTCCTTCAGCGATTCGGGTAATTAGGCCAATCGAAACCAAGAGGATGCTTAGTTTTCTGATGAATTGATTTTTTCTCTCTAGCATGGCTGCGACCTCTGTGCGTAAGCTCAATTATCAACAAACTTAGAACTAGGGGACACTCATAATAAAGGGGTTAACGTAATTTGCTGCGAGATTATTCGTCAGACGAATAGATTACCCAAATCTTTTCGTAACCATCCGTATCCCAGATTCCTGTCCATTCCTTAGGAATCGTTACAGCTTCGCCTGCGTGCACAGTCATAACACTACCGTCGCTGGAAGTCAGGGTGACACTCCCGCTCAGGAAATACATAAACTCATTTACACCATAAGGCTGACTGAGCTCGAAGCGAGTTTTGCCTGAGCGATACATGCCACTGCTAAATTTTCCATCGCTACTTAACATCGTAGTGACACTTTCAGTCTGATGACCATCTGGATGTGTAGTTGCTGTCCTATCGTTGCGATGAAATATCATTCCTGTTGCATCATCTTTACTGATTTTGGCTGGTAGCACTGTTTTTGAATCCTGGTTATCTGCCATTGCTGGGGAAAGAAGACCAGCACAAAGGAATACAATCGTCAGCCTGGATTTTGAATACATCGCAAGTCCCTTATTAAGTAGAAGGAGATATCAAAATAATAACAGCTGCTTCCTAACCGACTCGATGTACGCGTACTTTTCCATTAGAGAAAGGTCTTCGAGGTAGTCACGGTCACCGCCGAGTAACTCAACCAATTTGTCCTGTTCCGCAGCGGGCAAGGGCAGAGCACGGACAGCGGTTTCATAATCACCAATGCCGAGCATCAATTGGATCCAGTTTCCACGTACCTTTACATGGCCTTCCGGGCCGGAAAGGCTGTAGTTTGGCGGAGAGGGAGGGATTCGAACCCTCGATAGGTTTAACCCTATACGCCCTTAGCAGGGGCGCGCCTTCAGCCACTCGGCCACCTCTCCCAAAACAAGCGAATAATAACACAGCGGTCGAATTAGAAAGAATAATCCAGGGATGGGAAAACTAGAACACAAGCGCCACCCTCCAGTGCCGTGGAGACCAGTGACTGAGAATTGTTTTACTCGTTGCCTTCGCTGGCAGGAGCTTCGCCGTTTTTTTCTTTCTGAATACGTTGGTAAATTTCTTCGCGATGTACTGGCACTTCTTTAGGAGCATTGACCCCAATTCTTACTTGGTTACCTTTAACACCCAAAACAGTAACGGTAACATCATCCCCTATCATCAATGATTCGCCAATTCGGCGTGTCAGTATTAACATCGTCTTTCTCCATTAATCATTCCTTTGTACTTCCCCTTTTTTTGTCGAAAGGATTGTAAGAAAAACACTCCAGTTAAATTTGCCCGCGACTCACCGAAATAACCACCTGAATGGATAATCTGCTTCATCACATTGCTATACGGTTCTTCTGATTACAGCGTTGAGAAGCTGTCCAGTGTATTAGTGCGAATTTTCTATTTGCTAGGAAAAAGTACCGGATTTGCTTCCGTAAATCCTTTGTACCAAAACTGTAGTATCTGCCTATATTTAGCCAAAGCCAACTTATTTAGGCTTGTTTTGGGCTCAAATTATCGACTGATTACGATTCTAAATCTTTTTCGTAATCCGGGTCACCCAGATCAAAAGCACTGTGCAGGGCACGCACCGCTAGTTCTAGGTATTTTTCTTCGATAACTACAGATATCTTTATTTCGGAGGTAGTGATGATTTGAATGTTGATATTTTCGTCCGCGAGTGCTTTGAACATCCGACTGGCAATACCTGCATGAGAACGCATGCCCACTCCAACCAGAGAAACCTTGCAGACCTTCTTGTCCAAGACTACTCCCTTGGCTTTCAGGGTAGTGGCAAGTTTATCCAAGATGACCTTTGTTTTATCTGATTCGCTCCTCTTTACGGTAAAAGTAATATCATTAGAGCCATCGGCCGCAGCATTTTGCACGATAACATCTACTTCGATCCCCGCTTCACTGACAGGGCCGATTACGTTGTAGGCGATGCCAGGAACATCAGGTACTCCCGCTACGGTTAATTTGGCTTCGTCGCGTTCGAACGCGATGCCAGCTATAGCTGGATCTTCCATATCGGTATCTTCCTCTAGACTTATAAGAGTTCCGGCACCTTCCTCGAATGTAGACAACACTCGAAGCGGCACCTTATATTTGCCTGCAAATTCCACTGAGCGGATCTGTAAAACTTTAGCACCGAGGCTGGCCAGCTCAAGCATTTCCTCGAAGGTAATGTTCTCGAGCAACTTAGCGTCTTCCACGACCCTAGGGTCAGTAGTGTAAACCCCTTTTACATCGGTATAAATCTGACACTCTTTAGCTTTCAGTGATGCGGCCAGAGCGACCGCTGTTGTATCGGAACCTCCCCTCCCCAACGTAGTAATATCGCCAGACTCATCGACGCCTTGGAAACCTGCAACAACGACCACTTCACCCTGCTCTAGCTGAGCTTGAATACGGGAGCCGTCTATCTCTCGGATGCGGGCTTTAGTGTGGGCTTCGTCGGTAAGTATGCGGACTTGTCCGCCAGTGAACGATCGTGCTACATAGCCACGCTTTTCAAGGGCCATACAAAGCAAAGCAATAGTAACCTGCTCGCCCGTGGACAGCAGGACATCCATTTCCCGTGGCGTGGGTTGCTCCATCATTTCCATGGCTAGCGCTGTTAGTCTATTAGTCTCACCGCTCATCGCTGAAACTACAACCACCACATCATCACCTTTATCTCTGAACTCACTGATTTTTTTCGCAACCGCTTCTATGCACTCAATACTCCCTACAGAAGTGCCGCCATATTTCTGAACGATTAAAGCCATTGCTTATAACTTCCCTTCCAGCCATGGTTTAACACTTTCCAGTGCGGATGGAACGGCACTGACGTCATTACCTCCGGCCATTGCCATATCAGGCCGGCCGCCACCTTTGCCACCAATTTGTTCTGCAACCATATTAGCGAGGTCCCCGGCAGTTACTTTTTTGGTAAGGTCCTTGCTAACACCCACTACTAAGTCAACCTTACCGTCATTTATACTTGCCAACACAATCACCGTTGTCCCCAGTTTGTTCTTTAACCGGTCCACCGTATCTCTTAGTGACTTTGAATTGAATTTTTCAAGAGTGGCAACCAAGACCTGAGTACCGTTAATTTCGATTACCTGAGACGCCAGTTCATCGCCTACACTGGATGCCATTTTGGCTTTTAATTGCTCGAGCTGTTTCTCTAGGGTCCGATTGCTGGCGGCCAATTGTTGGACTCTTTCCACCAGTTCCAGTGGGCCGCTATTTATGACCCCCATAATCTGTTTGAGTGTCTGTTCTTCATTTTCTACAAGGGTCAACGCACCTTTGCCTGTCACCGCTTCTATCCGGCGCACACCAGCGGAAATCCCGGTCTCACTGGCTACCTTGAATAAACCAATATCTCCGGTGCGGTTAACGTGACAACCCCCGCAGAACTCAACGGAGTACTCACCGCCCATGGTGACCACCCTAACCTCATCCCCGTATTTCTCTCCAAAAAGTGCCAGAGCCCCCTTTGTTTTAGCCTCGGAAATTGGCATTACTTCTTTTTCGACTATTGAGTTAGCAAGAATATCGTGATTAACCTGCGCCTCAACCTGTTTCAATTCCTCTTCTGTGACTGGGGTTGAGTGCGAAAAATCGAAACGTAAACGGTTGGCATCAACTAAGGAGCCTTTTTGTGTAACGTGTTCACCCAATATGTTACGAAGTGCGGCATGCATCAAATGAGTCGCCGAGTGATTAAGCGTGATTGCCAAGCGATCAACTTCTGCAACATGAGCAGATAATTGATCTCCAACCCGCAATGCACCGGTTTGCATAACTCCTCGATGGATTAGTACTTCACCCTGCTTCTGAGTATCAAACACTTCAAATTTGCAGGTGTCATTATCCAGGATTCCACGCTCGCCCAACTGTCCCCCGGATTCTCCGTAGAAAGGAGAGGCATTCAGTAGCACCAACACTTCTTCCCCAATAGGAGCTTCATCCGATCGACCACCTTGCACATCGAAGATACCCGTCACCGAGCAAGTGCCGTTTAGGTTTTCATACCCTATGAAATCAGTGGATAGATCTGAGGCTATATCCAGCTTTCCGACGCTTCCAAAATTGCTGGCTGCACGGGCTTGGTTTTTCTGAATTAACATAGCCTGCTCAAACCCATCAAGATCGAGATTCATGTTGTGCTCCCGGGCCACGTCGGCCGTTAGATCAACCGGGAATCCGTAGGTGTCATAAAGCTTGAATACCATTTGGCCCGGAATAGTATCGCTATTCAGTTCCTTGATGGCGTTCTCTAGAATGACCATCCCATTATCAAGCGTACGCGCAAATTGTTCTTCCTCTTCTTTTAGCACCTTCTCAACAAAGCCCCGTCTTTCGACGAGCTCTGGATAAGCCGAACCCATAACTTCGACCAGTGAAGCTACCAATTTGTAAAAAAAGACATCTTTAACACCCAGCTGATAACCATGTCGTACGGCCCGACGTACAATCCGGCGCAATACGTATCCTCGGCCTTCGTTGGCTGGTATAACTCCATCCACTGCAAGGAATGCACATGCCCTTATATGATCGGCGATGACACGTAGAGAAGTATTTTCTATATCCGACTCACCGGTTATATCGGCGATGTTTTTGATTAAGGCTTGAAAAAGATCAATCTCGTAGTTGCTGGAAACGTTCTGTAGCACCGCAGCCAAGCGCTCCAAACCAGCACCGGTATCTACAGAAGGTTTGGGCAAAGGAATCATGGTGCCATCAGCCTTGCGATCGAACTGCATAAATACCAGATTCCAGATTTCTATGTATCGGTCCCCATCCTCGTCAGGACTTCCCGGTGGGCCACCGGCTATTTCTGGGCCATGGTCATAGAAAATTTCAGAACAAGGGCCACAGGGTCCCGTGTCCCCCATCGCCCAGAAATTATCTTTCTCCCCCATGCGTGAAAAACGACTGGGATCAACTTTTATTTCATCTAACCAGATCGAAGCCGCTTCGTCATCGTCTTCAAATACAGTGACCCAAAGCCTTTCCGGTGGCAATCCTAGATTGACAGTTAGAAATTCCCAAGCATATTCAATCGCTTTCTGCTTGAAATAATCTCCAAAAGAGAAATTACCAAGCATCTCGAAAAAAGTATGGTGACGAGCAGTATAGCCAACGTTTTCTAGATCATTATGTTTACCACCAGCCCGCACGCAGCGCTGCGAACTAGTAGCCCTAGAACGGGTTCGCGTTTCCTCCCCTAAAAAAACGTCCTTGAACTGGACCATTCCCGCATTGGTGAACAACAGTGTCGGGTCATTCCCGGGCACAAGAGAGCCGCTAGGCACAACCTCATGATCATGCGCAGCAAAAAAATCCAGAAACTCCTGTCTTATCTCAGCGCTTTTCATACTCGGTTCCGATTTTTGTGACTCAGCTGAGCGAAGCTATCCGGCCCATTCAAAAAAGCAGAGGATTATAGCCTTAATTATCTGAAGTTGCAGGGGTTTAGTCGCCCTGTCCCGATTTCCCCTGGTCGTTAGATGGCGAGGTGAAAACAGATGGATTGGAGGAAAATTCCCCGACAGTTTTTTCTATGGGCACCCGTAAGCGACCATCGCTTGACAAGATTATCGCCATTGGTCGAGTCTGCGGAAAATGACTGAGAATAATAGTCACGATAATCAGGAACGGTACGCAAAGAAACATGCCAGGAATGCCCCAGATATATCCCCAAAGGGCCAAGTTCAAGAGGATTATGATGGGACTCAAGTTAAACGACGAACCCATCAGTCGAGGCTCAAGTATATTACCGATACATACCTGAAGGGCACCGATGCCAAACAGTACTACCAAGAACAAGGTATATCCATCGGATTGAGCCAAAGCTATCAGAGCAGGAAAAATAGTGGCGATGATTGAGCCTATCGTCGGAATGAAATTCAATAGAAATATCAGTAAAGCCCAAACGCCGGCAAAATCAACATCCACGATACGCAGAATAATGTAACTCAGTATGCCGGTCAGCGAACTAGTGATTACCTTGATGGTGATGTATTTCTGAATATCGTCGCGAATGCGATTGATTATCTTATTTGCGTCCTGTTCTTTGTTGGGATCTGCAACCAGAGCAGTGATCTTGTTGGAGAAATGTCCTTGTTCCAGAAACAAGAACCCGATATAAATAAGAATGAGCCCGCCACTAGCCAGAATACTTGTTAGTGAAGACGCTATTGATGCTGCATACGAGGGAATATTTATCCAGGTAGTCAATAACTGGGGAAGGCTTTGGCCTTCGAATTCGGACACATCAACGAAGGAAATTCTCTCTAGTCTCGTTGTTAAGTTTTCTTGATATATTGGTGCCACTTCTAACACATCATCAACCGTGGAAGAAAGAAAGTTAATAAGGGCCAACACAAGAAAAATGAATGTTAAAAATGAAGCAGTGAGGCACACTGGCATAGGAAATCGAAAACCACCAATAGCAATGCGAGAAAACGCGCGGGCCAATACATTAATGAGATACCAGAGCGCAATAGCAATAACTAAAGGCAAGAGTAAATCTTTACCAATGAACAGTAGGTAAAAGACTAAGAATATAAGTACCGCTGTAGCTGTGTAGTTAAGTATTTTCATGCCTTATTACTCTTTTCGTACACTTCACGCGATAATGTAGTAAAGCAATGTACGTATCGATCCCGCTCCAAAAGGGTTCATTCCCGCAAAAAGGCGAAGTTCTTCTATTGGCAGCAGTAGGATTTGCGGAGAATATCACATTTTACCTCGCACACCCGCATTACTCCTAGTCGATGGAGATCGCGTCAAAACACGTTCCTATCTGGGGGGTTAGCTTCGGATTATTCCCCTATATTTCCAGCAGAGTGTGTTTGGTAGCCACAGTGATTATCTAACGTGAAGCGAAGTTTCGTGAACTCACTTGCAGCAGAATCTGGTTTTCCACCAAGTTGTACAGACGGCCCAGATGGCCCCGACGAGTGCGCCCAGGAGTACTATCTGAAGTAGCGACCACAACGAGACCCAGAGGTTCTACTACGAAGATCAACTGACCGCCGTATCCCCAGGCAACCGGCACCAACCTGCCGGCCAGGTCTCTCAACCACCAGCCATAGCCATAATACCTGCCCTGCCCCCTGGGTGAACGCGCATGAGGACGATGGGATTCTTTTATCCAGTCCAGAGGGATGATCTGCTGCCCATCATAGACTCCCTTGTTAAGGTAAAGTTCACCGAAAGCCAGCATTTGCCGAGGCGTCATCTCCATATCATTACCACCAAAATAAATCCCCTGGGGGTCCTTCGACCAGTAGGACATGGAGTAGCCAAGCTTCGAAGCGAGATGCTTTTGGGCGAACGCCTTAGTGTCTATACCACTAGCCCGGGTAAGAATGGCTGATAAAATATGTGTACTGCCGGTACTGTAGAGCATTCTCGTGCCGGGCTTGGTAACCAATGGCTGGTTAATGGCGAACTCTACCCAGTTTTCGCTTAATACCCATTTACCATAATTTCGATTACTCGTTGTTTCCAACCCCGACTGCATAGTTAACAAGTTTTCTATAGTAATGAGCTGTTTGTCAGAGTTGATCTGGTCGGAGATATAATCTGGAAAATATTTGATAATGGGATCATCAACAGACTCAATGTAACCTTTTTCTATAGCGATACCGACCAAAGCGGAAATAACACTCTTTGAAGCCGATTTCATATTGGCAGGCCGCCGTAGATCAGTGCCATTATAATATTCCTCGAACACCAGTTCCCCACGATGGCTAACCAATAAACTATACAGCCGCGGAAGGCCCAGCGCTGCCCGATGCGCCTCAGCAAAGTCGTAATTGAGCTCACCAATATTTGCTATCGGTTCGTCAGCATTCACTACGAATGGGAAAAATAAACCGAAGAGAATCAATAAAAGAGTGTTTCTCATCAGTGGCTCAAAGAAGCGTTTCGTTAAATACTTTCGAATGCCCGGGAGAGAGCACCAGGGGTAAGTATTTGTGGCAGAATCAACGGCTCCTTTGACGCATCACCAGGATACAGGACGTACAATGGAACGGATGGACGATTGAACTGCTCAAGGACGGCGGTGATTTCCGGGTCTTCATTGGTCCAGTCGCCCTTCATATAGGTAATGTCATTATCACTCATGGCCTGTTGTACCCGCTCGGTACCCAGTGTCGTCTGTTCATTAGCTAGGCAAGTAATACACCAAGCAGCTGTCATGTTGAGAAACACAGGGCGCCCTTCAGACTGAAGTTCATTCAACCGTGCTGCACTGAATATTTCATAGTTCTGAATCGGATTACCTTCCGCATCAAATTCTTGCGACGCCACCTGGTTACTTACCGAGGATTGTAGAAACGAGGATTGCATCAGGTATATGGCAACTGCGAAAGCACCAACTCCAACCGCAATCTGGGCAGCACGCATTGTCGGCCCCATGGAAAATCGACGTTGATACATCCAGGCAGCGAAGGCGAACAACACACAGCCTGCCAGCACCAGCGACATTCCAATGACGCCTACCTGATTACCTAATACCCACAAAAAGAAAAGCGCGCTCACATAGAGAGGGAAGGCCATGAATTGCTTGAATGTTTCCATCCAAGCACCTGGCTTTGGCAGATAACGGAACAGGATCGGTGCAAAAGACAACACCAGAATTGGCAGGGCCATACCTAATCCAAGAGAAATAAATACCAGCATGGCTACCGCCCAAGACTGGGCCAAGGCAAATCCTATGGCCGGGCCCATGAACGGAGCAGTGCAGGGAGTCGCCACCGTTGTGGCCAATACCCCGGTAAAAAAGGAACCCTTATAACCTTCTTGGTCTGACAAGCTCGCACCCGCTCCCATAATGCTTGTTCCGATTTCAAACACGCCAGACAAGCTAAGCCCCATTATGAAAAACAAGTAGACAATGAAAGCGAGAAACCACGGCTGCTGAAACTGAAATGCCCAACCGACGGCTTCACCACCGGCGCGAAGAGCAATCAAGGCCGAGGCAAGAACGATGAAAGCAGTAATCACACCCACAGTGTAGGCAACACCATCCATGCGCTGTTTATAACGGCTCTCACCGATGTTTTTTGTAAAACTCAATGCCTTAATAGATAGCACAGGAAACACACAAGGCATTAGATTTAAAATCATCCCACCCAGCATAGCGAATAGCATGTACAGTGGAAGACCACCGCTACCGAACCCAGAGCCTGAATTATCCATGCCTGCTAACGGCGTAATAGTAATCAAGTTGGCATCAGCTGCTGGATCAACAAATTCAAAGGCGGTGCGCGTACCTTCTTCATTCTCCAGTACGAGCACACCGAATACCTCTGTAAGGTTTTCCAACATACGACGTGGCTGCTGATGAGTAATCTGCAACAGGTTCTGTTGAATCGAGACGTCGCGAAGAGGCCCAGGCTTGATGATGCGACGTTGGTCTGGGAAAAACCAAGCATTGGCGTATTCTGCGAAAACTGCATTTGATGATTCAAATCCGAGACTAATTCGCTCACCTGCGACGGCAATAATGGATTTAATATCATGCTCACTGGTCGGCAGATTTTCTCGAGCGTTTGCAAATAATTGGGATGCGGACACATTCGGTTCTGGCATGACCCCCACAGGTAGCGTCAAACTCAGTCGCTGCTTACCAGGAATACAAATCTGATCGCACACATACCACTGAGCCAGTGTGCTAAGCACTACACTCTCGCCAGAGTAATCTTCAGGAACTGTGACGGAAACCGGCAATAGTATTTCTTCCTCATAACCGAAGTTCACGAGGTCGGTATCATAGAAAGGTAGCCAGTGTGGCGCTGGCCATTGAATGTCACCAATAACTGTTCCTTCCGGTGCATTCCATTCATT
Organism: Pseudomonadales bacterium; assembly: GCA_022447905.1. GTDB lineage: Bacteria > Pseudomonadota > Gammaproteobacteria > Pseudomonadales > Pseudohongiellaceae > UBA9145. The sequence goes on from JAKUTG010000012.1 coordinate 10,688, forward strand.
TAGGCTGGTTGGATCGCCGCTGTCACCACCCATCTTCCAATAGGTGTGCCAATTTTCTACCGGATCGAGGCGCAACCCTAACCAAGTAGTTTCTCCAGGAACAATATTTTTTGTCTCCGCCAAAGCTCTACTTCGATACTATGATCCCAAGCTGAATTCGTAAGCTGCGGGTTGATATTATAGGCCTTCCAATTACCTTCCCCGTCAACGAAGGACAATAAACCTTCCATCTCCGTCAGTTCATTCGAAAAGCGCCTGTGTTGTTCCGTAGAGATTTGAATCCGATTACCATCGAGCAACACATCTCGATAGGGAGCGTACCGCATGATGCGCGGCTCAGTTGGGAAGAACCATGCTTCATCCACATTATTAAAAACCCCGTCGAGAGTCTCTACCATGACATTCACTTTTCCATCATGGGCGTTGAAAGAGGCAATCAACTCGTGTTGATCGACAGAAGAAGGAATCAGTTCACGGTTCTCAATGAACCCGCTTTCCCAACGGGGATCAATTTCTAGTGTTTCTCCCACCGGTAGCGACAGTGAAAACATGGCATCGCCAGGAATACATATTTCTGCGCAAACCTGCCAATCAATCCTGGTGCTCAGCTCAAATGTCTCACCAGAAAAATTAGCGGGCACTGACACCTGCATCGGCAGGAATACTTCTCTTGGGTAGGTAAAAGTGACTAATTCACTGCCAAGAAACGGTGTCCATTCCGGAATGGGCCAGTCTATCTCTCCTACGGTGGCGCCGGCCGGTAATTGCCACTCACTTGTCTTGGTAGCCTTACCACCGTCACCACCAAATTTCCAGTAAGTATGCCAATCTTCAATCGGGTCCAGTCGAATAGCTAACCAGAAGAATTCCCCGGGAACTACATTGGTAGTTTCTGATAAAAGTTGTACCTCGATCTGATCAGTCTTATGGGCCTGTGCCTGGATACCCAGGGCATAAACCGATAAACATAATAAAATCAGTAGTTTATAAAAATAAATTCGCATTCTGGTCCCTGGATCGAGATGCTTGAAATTCTACCTGGTTGAGATTACCTAAGATGTGCCAAAAGGTAACAAATTCGCCAGCTTCTGTCATGGTACATACAATCGGCCAACACAGTCGGCACTCCAAGTTAGCGTCGACCAAGTCTAGTCGGCTTTTTTAATGATAATTAGCGTTAATGCAGGCACAGAATACGTTCCACCACCAACTGAAGCGATCGATTGCCGCGAAATTCATTGACTTCCATTCGATAGACGATCTCGATCTCGCGGGTATCATCAATAGGCCAGAGCGCCGTTTCGACATTGAACGCAATAGCATCCACGGTAAACCCTGGTGATCCTATAGGGCTCAATAACATCTTCAGATGCTTTTCTCCTACCGCTCGAAATTGAATAAGTTCAAAGCGCCCGTCAAAAAGCGGCTCAGGAAATTCCTGGCCCCAGGGTCCTGCCCGTTCCAGTTTTTCAGCTATTTCCATAGAAAGCCAGTCCGACTCTATTTCACCGTCGCTAAACAAGGTAGCTGTTAATTGTTCTTCACTGAGCAAGCGCGCGGCTTCCTCTTCGAAGGCTTTCGTAAATTCAGTGAGTCGTGACTTATCCAGACTGAGACCAGCTGCCATTGCATGGCCACCAAACCTAGTTATCAAGCCTGGGTAATGACAAGCTACAGCATCAAGCGCATCTCGGATATGAAATCCCTTTATCGAGCGAGCAGATCCTTTTAGCTCAACGCCTGTTTCACCCCGGGATTCATCTCTGCAAGCTTCTGCGAATGCAATAACCGGGCGGTTAAACCTATCTTTAATTCGAGAGGCAAGGATTCCAACAACTCCTTGATGCCAACGTGGATCATATACACACAAGGCAGGTGGTATGCCATCTTCTTCTAGTACCAGCTCTTCTAGGTAGGCAAAAGCTTGCTCGCGCATATCGGCTTCGATTTGCTTGCGGTCTTGGTTCATCGCGTCAAGTTGTAAGGCAAGCTCATAAGCACTGCCTTGTTTCTCCGCTAACAAGCATTCTATCCCTGTGGACATGTCATCGAGACGTCCGGCCGCATTAAGACGTGGACCAAGACTAAAACCTAGATCGCTGGCAGTCAGTTGCCTAGCTTTACGATTTGCCACTTCTAGCAAGGCAAGTATGCCAGGACAAGTTCGTCCCGCTCGGATACGTTTGAGCCCCTCATCTATCAAGATGCGATTATTACGATCCAGTGGAACCACATCTGCAACCGTACCTAGTGCAACCAGATCAAGAAACGCGGCCATATGTGGCTCTTGTAGATCGTGGTCGGCGAACCAGTTCATGTCGCGAAGCCTAGTGCGCAGTGCCAGCATTACATAGAAAATTACTCCCACACCAGCGATACACTTACTGGGGAACTCACAATTCGATAGGTTTGGATTAACGATAGCATCAGCATTGGGCAGCTCTTCTGCCGCCAGATGATGATCAGTAATCAGTACCTTAATACCCGCCTGCTTGGCTGCTTGGACACCATCGATACTCGATGTCCCGTTATCAACTGTTATTAGAAGATACGGGTCAAGGGTTTTGGCCAGGCCAACAATTTCGGGAGTAAGTCCGTAACCATACTCGAATCTATTCGGAACGATGTATTCCACTTGTTTCGCACCAAACTGGGTTAGAGCCTTTATGGCCAGAGCGCAACTGGTGGCGCCGTCCACGTCAAAATCTGAAACGATAAGTATGTGCTTTTGCTGCTGCAGGACATCAACCAACAAATCAACTGCCTGCTCCATACCATACATCCGGTTAGGAGAAAGCAAGTTATCCAAACCGAGTTCTAGCTCTTCAGCGCTAAGCACCGCTCTTTGGCTATAGATTCTCTGAATGAGCGGATGCAGTGAGTCTGGTAGTTCGAGATCGGGATTTGCAGACCTACGCTGAAGGAGATTTGTCATCCGTTAATGCCGGAAATGATTTTTAATGAAATTAGTGACCTCAATAATTTCATTCGGAACAACGGTATAGCGTTCTTCCCGTTCAAACAAATCTGACAAATGCTCTGGCAGTTTCGGTACCGCCAGTCCGGCAGCCGCGATAGCTTCACTGAATTTGGCAGGATGGGCTGTAGCCAAAGTAATGACTGGAACTTTCTTATCATGACTGCAGATGCGCCCAGCTTTTACACCAACCGCCGTATGGGGGTCCAACAATTTTCCGCTTTCCTTGAATACTTCGGCGATTACTGCGCAGGTTGTGTCATCGTCGACACTGGCGCTATCAAAGCAGTTTTTTACGCGTTGCCACTGTTGCTCTGTAACACTAAGTGTTTCATTACCAAACCGGCTCATAAAGTCTGACAGAACGGCTGCGTCAAGATCAAATAAATCAAACAAATATCGTTCGAAGTTGCTCGACACTAAAATATCCATGCTCGGTGAAAAGGTTTTACTAAGGCTCGTTACAGAGTATTCGTTGTTACTGATAAAGCGATGTAGAATATCGTTCTTGTTTGTAGCCACTACCAATCGATCAACCGGTAATCCCATACACTTTGCTAGATAACCCGCAAAGATATCGCCAAAATTTCCCGTCGGAACCGAGAACGAAACTAGCTGATCTGGCGCACCGAGTCTCAAAGCTGCCGAGAAATAATAAACAATCTGCATGAGAATGCGTGTCCAATTAATGGAATTAATCGCGACGAGTTGCCGCTCCTCAGGTAAAAAAGACTGATCGGCGAACGCAGCTTTAACGATGCGTTGACAATCATCAAAACTTCCCTCCACAGCCAGATTGAATACATTGCCCCCCGGAACAGTTGTCATCTGCCTACGTTGAACATCAGATACCCTTTGATAAGGATGCAGTATAAAAATATCAACATGATCAGAATGACGACATCCTTCAAGTGCAGCTGATCCTGTATCACCGGAAGTTGCACCCAAGATGACCACTCGTTGGTTTTTCTTGGTCAATACATAATCCAGAAATCTACCCAACACTTGTAGCGCAAAATCTTTAAAAGCAAGAGTGGGTCCATGGTATAACTCAAGAATCCATTCATTCTCACCTAGCGGGCTTAGCGGTGCTACTTCGGGGTGATCGAACTCGCTATAACTTCCCTCGATGATTTCTTGCAAGGCATCGGCGGGAATTCCATCACCTATAAAGGGAGTTATAATTTTTAGCGCCAGCTTCGGGTAAGACAAACTCTGGTAGTTACGAATCTCTTCGGTGGAGAGTTTTGGAAGTGACTCCGGAACAAAGAGCCCCCCATCTGGGGCCAGACCGGTCAGCAATACTTGCTCAAAAGTTTGAGGCGAGCATCCACCACGAGTACTAATGTATTTCATTGTCGCACTCTTTACAGCTATTCTGCTTCGCCATGAAAAGGTTCAACCCGAATACGATTAACACCACCGGTGACCTCGTCCAACGCTTCAATAGCCTGAATAGCAAGATTTAGCTGTCTCTCAATGGCGCGGTGAGTAAGAATAACAATTGGTACCACTTCACTAATCGCTTCTTTCTGAATTACCGCTTCAATGCTGATATCGTGCTCCTGCAGAATACTGGATATTTTGGCCATCACCCCGACCTTGTCCACCGCTGGAATACGCAAATAGTACTCTGCTTCAATCTCGTCTATACCTAACACGGGTAAATCGTTGTGTGCGTGACGGTAGCCTAACGGCGGGTAAACTGGTTCGACACTGCCAGCTGCCAATTGCCTGCCTATATCGATGAGATCAGCCACAACTGCAGAAGCCGTGGCCTCAGCTCCCGCGCCCGGTCCGCTATAAAGAGTGGCACCAACCGCATTACCATGAACCAATACCGCATTACCCACACCATTCACATTGGCCAGCAGCCGTGATTTGGATAACAAGGTGGGATGAACGCGCATCTCTATCCCCTTACCGGTCTTACGGGCAATACCGAGATGCTTGATGCAGTATCCCAGCTCATCGGCATAGCTGATATCTTCTGGCGTTATATTGCTGATTCCTTCGGTATAGGTTTGGTCGAACTGCAATGGGATTCCAAATACGATGGACCCCATAATAGTAAGCTTGTGCGCAGCATCTGTACCGTCTATGTCCAAGGTCGGATCAGCTTCAGCGTATCCCAATTCCTGAGCCTGTTTTAATACATCGTCAAAGTGTCGTTGTTTCGCCGCCATCTCGGTCATAATAAAGTTGCCGGTCCCGTTTATAATGCCAGCCACCCAATCTATTTGATTACCGGCCAAGCCTTCACGTAACACTTTAATAATGGGAATTCCGCCTGCTACGCTACTCTCGTAGGCCAGGTTTACGTTATGCTGTTCAGCAATCGGGAACAATTGATTGCCACGTTCTGCGATAAGAGCCTTGTTAGCAGTGACCACGTGCTTGCCGTTGGCGAGAGCCTGACTGACTACTTCGAACGCCGGGTCAAAGCCTCCCATGGTTTCAACTAAGATCCGAACTTCGGGATCTTTTACTACGGCAAAAGGATCTGTTCCCGATTGGTTCACTCCGCAGCTATCAAGCAATGCTTTACAATTTGCATCCAGTGTACGTGTAACCGCATGAGAAATTACTAAAGTGCTGCCCAATCGGCGCTCAATTTCACTGGCATTGTTTCGCAAGAGCTCGAGCGTGCCCCTGCCAACAGTGCCCAATCCGCAGATGCCAACATTTAACACGCCGGATAATTGTGATGATGAAGAGTTCAAATCATTCCTCTAAGCATGCAGCGACAAACCGCGGATTATACTGGAAACACCCGATAAACTCAGTGCAGAGCACTATCGATATTTAGAACCCATAAACAAAATCGCCAGCCTGTGTCAGGCTGGCGATCCCTGTGCCCTAATTCAGAGTTTTCTAGTCGTCCAGCAGCATCGTTACCAACCGATCTGCCTCGACGTAACCTGGGATCAGGCGGCCATCGGGAAACACTAGAGCAGGGGTGCCACTAATACCTAATTCGTTGCCAAGCGAATAATGCGCGAGGACAGGGGCCTCGCAATCCCGCTTTGGTAGGTTCTGTCCATTCTTAGCCTGGGTCAGGGACTTATGCCGGTCATCAGAACACCAAACCGAGATCATCTTTTCATAGGACTCAGCGTTTTCACCCCCTCGAGGATAAGCCAGGTAACGTACCTGGATTCCCTTATCCAGAATCGTGGCCATATCACGATGCAAAGCTCGGCAATAAGTACAATCCACATCGGTAAAGACCGTTAACGTAGCTTTGATTTCAGATTCCGGAGTAAAAATAATCATCTCGTCCTCGGGAATCGCTGCAATCTTTTGCTGGGTGCGAATCTGTCGAGTCCCCGCGGACAAATTCAGCAAACCGGATCCGGTAGTCTGATACATATCACCAGCAAACAAGTAATCCCCTGATATGTCGCTATAGAGAATCTCTCCAGTACTAAGCTCCACTTCATAAATAGTAGACAAAGGGGTAGCTTTAAGGCTGATAATTTGCAATTGGTTCTGGGAAGCAATTTCGATTGCCTGAACCAGTTTCTCGCGGAGCGATTGCGGAGCAGCGGAATTTTGAGCCAGTGAAACCGGCATCAGGGTCAGGAACAAGCTACATAAGGCCATAACTGACTTAATATTTATCTTCATTATAATTCTCCAGTTTTGAATTACCGCGAGAATGTTGAGTCTAGTGCGTTTTAACGCTGAAAAGAAGACCGGATTGTTGGATTCCAAACGTTATTAACCTTTTTGTCGGCGGTCTCTGGCTCTGACCTGAGCTATATAACCCGCTTCAATCAATTGTGAGCGGAGAAACAGGGGAACTATCCGGATTTCTTATCAAGCTTCTCCGAAATACGCGCAGCGCGGCCGGTCAAATCTCGCAGGTAGTAAAGCTTAGCCTGGTGCACATTACCACGACGCTTCAATTTTATACTGTCAACCTGCGGGCTATAAGTCTGAAACGTTCTTTCAACGCCAATACCATGCGAGATTTTCCGCACAGTGAATGCAGAATTTAAACCACGATTACGTTTGCCGATTACGACCCCCTCGAATGCCTGCAAACGTTCTCGATCACCTTCCCTAATCTTCACCTGAACTACTACGGTGTCACCTGGAGTGAATTTCGGCAGTTTTTTCGACATTTGTTCATCCTCAATCTGTTGGATGACTTTATTCTTACTCATCGCTTTTGCTCCTGAAATCTGTGCACCTTGTAACCTTGTTACAATTGTATCGGATTTCGTGACTCATATTCGTTTATAAACTGTTCTAGTAATTCTTGTTGTTCCCCGTCCAGAGTCAAGAGCCCTAAAAGATCGGGCCGCTTTAACCAAGTTGAGCCAAGACTCTGTTTCAGCCGCCACACTCTAATCGCTTCATGATCTCCGCTCAACAGAATGCTCGGTACCTTTCTGCCTTCGAATTCCTTTGGTCTAGTATATTCTGGACTGTGCAGGAGACCATTCGCAAAACTGTCTTCCACGGCTGAACCTTCATCACCAAGCGCTCCGGGTTGTAACCGTATCATCGCATCAATCAACGCCATAGCAGCCAGCTCGCCGCCGCTGACAACGAAATCTCCTAGTGACCATTCCTCATCTATCTCAGAGTCAATTACCCGAGTATCTATACCCTGGTAGCGGCCACATACCAGCACCATGTTTGGTCGCTTTGCCAATTCGGCAATATAGGCTTGCTTCAAGGGCTTACCTTGTGGCGAAAGGTATACTACCTTCGCCTGCTGCATTGCCTGTGCCAGAGGGCCCTGCCTTACACCTTCCTTGGCTGCTTGAATCGAGGCTACCAGTGGCTCCGTCTTCATTAGCATCCCGGGTCCTCCACCGAATGGCTTGTCATCAACCATGCGGTGCTTGTCTGTTGCATAATTCCTGGGATTCCAGAACTCCAAACTTACCAGCTCGTTCTGGATAGCTCGACTGCTAATGCCATAGTCAGTTAGTGCAGCAAACATTTCCGGAAACAGGGTAACTACGCCAATCTGCATCGTTTACACCTTCCCTAGGAACAAGCTGGCACCTCTGTGCCGGATTATTCCAGGTAATCTGCTTCCCAGTTAACCCTTATAAATCGCTTCTCAGAATCAATATGATCTATTACAGAGTCGGCGATATAAGGTATTAAGCGTTCCCTTGCGTCGATGCTATCAGCAGTTGGTTTGACCACCAACACGTCGTTAGCACCAGTTTCCAGCAGGCTACTCACTTGGCCAAAATTTTCGCCTTGCAGGTTTACAACTTTCATGCCTTCCAGCTCATACCAGTAATAACTGTCTTCGTCCAACTTAGGTAACAATTGACTGTTAATTGCCAGTCGAATACCTGAAAGTTGACGGGCTATTTCAGGTTCATCGTATCCCTTTATATGGACAACGAACCCGTTAGACTGTTGTCTGTATTCGTTAATTTCCAGAACTTGCCAGCGATTATCTATTTCAGCTAGCAGTGTTGGGTATTCGAATATATTTTCCGGCGGATTGGTAAAAGAGCTCAGTCGGAGCCAGCCCTTTATGCCGTGCAATTTACCTAGTTGGCCTAACACCACTTTTTTGTGGTTTAGCGCTTCTGACTCTCTCTCTGAGCTATTTGATATAGCCACTTTTTCAGTGAAGAAATTAGACTTCAGTGGTAGTCGCAGATGCATCCTTAGCCAAACTAGAAACACGGGGGCTAACCTGTGCACCCTGGGACTGCCAAAACGCCATACGCTCCAGATCAAGACGCAGACGTTCCTCCTGCCCCTTAGCTAACGGGTTGAAGAATCCAATGCGCTCGATGAAACGACCATCGCGCGCACGCCGACTGTCAGCCACAGTGATATGGTAAAAAGGCCTCTTTTTAGCGCCACCACGAGACAATCGTATCGTTACCATAGTTAGTTCCAATTTTCTAATATTCTGATAGTTTTAAAAGGGCTTGCGGACGGCGTAGCCATATCGCATAGAGCCCAGATAAAAAGGCCGGTATTCTAAGTCAATTAAAGGCTATATGGAAGCTCTGAGAGCTCTATTTTAGCGGCTCTTGAATTCTTTGAGAGTCCAGGAATTCTACGTGTTTAGCATTAAACACGGTACTTGACCCGTTTGCTCACAACCGCGGAAATTTGCCACCAGGCGCCGTTGGAAAACCAGAGCCTCCAGCTGGGCCCTGCATACCGCCGAGACCTCGCATCATGTTAGCCATATTACCGCCTCTCATTTTCTTCATAACTTTTTGCATCTGCTTGTGTTGCTTCAGTAACCTATTTAGATCTTGGATCTGGGTTCCGGATCCCTGGATAATGCGGCGTTTACGTGAACCATTAAGTATTTCAGGGTTAACACGCTCCCGCATGGTCATGGAATTTATAATTACTTCCATTCGCCTAAATTGAGAATCTCCCACCATACCCGAGGCACTAGGGGGCAACGCACCCATCCCGGGTATCTTATCCATGATACTGGTAACCCCGCCCATGTTCTGCATTTGCTTTAACTGCTCCTTAAAGTCTTCAAGATCAAACCCTTTACCCTTCTTGATCTTTCGCGCCAATTTTTGCGCCTTCTGCTTATCAACTTTCTTTTCAGCTTCCTCAATAAGCGAAAGAACATCTCCCATACCCAGTATGCGAGACGCAATACGATCTGGATAAAACGGCTCCAGAGCATCGGGTTTCTCACCCATACCAATAAACTTGATAGGCTTACCAGTTATGTGCCGCACGGACAGAGCAGCACCACCACGGGCATCTCCATCTGCCTTCGTGAGAATGACTCCAGTTAAAGGTAATGCATCGTTAAACGCCTTTGCAGTACTTGCAGCATCTTGGCCAGTCATGGCGTCCACCACGAACATCGTTTCGACTGGATTTAATGTCTGATGGAGCTGGCTGATCTCACCCATCATTTCCTGATCAATTGCGAGGCGACCGGCAGTGTCTACGATCAGAACATCAATGAATTTCTTCTTGGCATCAGCGACTGCAGCTATAGCGATATCAACAGGCGACTGACTAGTATTACTGGCAAAAAACTCAACACCTACTTCGTCAGCCAGTGTTTGCAGTTGCCCAATTGCCGCTGGCCGATACACATCGGCGCTGACTACCATGACTTTTTTTTGCTTGTCCTTCTTTAGCCAGTTGGACAGCTTAGCAACCGTTGTAGTCTTGCCGGAGCCCTGCAGACCTGCCATAAGAATTATCGCAGGAGGAGTTACTTTCAGATCGAGCTCGGCATTGGCCGACCCCATAAGGATTTCCAGTTCCGCCTGAACAATTTTAATGATTGCCTGTCCGGCTGTAAGGCTCTTTGCGACTTCCTGGCCAGCAGCACGCAAACTCACTCGGTCAATGAAATCCTTAACCACCGGCAGAGCGACATCACCTTCAAGTAATGCCCTGCGAACTTCGCGCAAAGCTTCCTGGATATTGCTATCGGTAAGGGTTGCCTTGCCTGAAAGTCTCCGAAGAGTGCTGGATAATCGTTCTGTTAGGTTATCGAACACATCGGTTTGCCTGCTGTTGAAAGTGAGCGGCGAATTATAGCTAAAACCAGCTATTCAAACCATTTCAGGTCAGCTCGCCCGTAATTCCCGCTATGGAACATATCTTGATCACCACAAGAAATGACTTCAATCGGTTCTATCTATATGCGAAACTTCCTGAAGTAATAGCAGACCGAGTTCGCCCAACACAGATGACCACTTTGCCAACTTTTCCAGAGCAAGTTACACTAATTTTTGGCCTATTCGCTGTTCTATTGTATTTAATTGGTTTCATCTTCCAGGGTATTAGTTTTATAAAAGACAAGAATACGCGTCCTGCGGTTTTCGCATTTGGTAGTATGGCTGTTGTTGCACATGCCTTCAGTGCTAATGGTGTCATTCGCACCTCAACGGGTTTCCATTTTGGAATCTCGGAAATTAGTACTTTGATTGCTGTTTGCATTTCCTTACTCGTTTTGGTCAGTTCGATCCGTAAACCTCTGGATAATTTATTGTTGGGACTATTTCCTCTATCTATTCTAACTATCATCGCTTCGCTAACAATAGCAAGTGATTATCCGCCTACTGACTTAAGTCCTGGTTCCGCCAGCCATGTGTTGATTTCGATAATGGCATACAGCTTCATTACCATCGCAGCGCTGCAGGCTGGATTTCTGGCTTATCAGAATCATCAGCTGAAACATGGCCACGCCGGTGGATTCATCAGCAAATTCCCGCCGCTGCAAGACATGGAAGTGTTGCTATTTGAACTGCTTTGGGTTGGTCAGGTTCTACTGAGTTTTGGCATAATTGCCGGCTTGTTTTTTATTGATAACATTTGGGGCATAGATGGCATGATTCACAAGACTTTTTTCTCGGTCCTCTCCTGGATAACATTTGCCATACTGCTTTGGGGTCGCTACAAACTGGGTTGGCGAGGAGTAACAGCGATACGTGGTACTTTGACGGGCTTCACACTACTTATAGTGGGCTTTTATGGATCCAAATTGGTTCTGGAATATATCATCTCTTAACCGACACAAGGAATCGTTACTCTCGAAGACATTCTTGAAGAAATCGTCGGCGAATTCACTACCGATATAGCCGACAGTAGCAAAGATATCCTGGCTCAAAATGATGGCAGTTTCCTAATTGATGGAGGTACGAGTTTCCGAGATTTCAATCGTGTGTTGTCCTGGAAACTGGACAGTAGTGGCGCCAAGACGCTTAATGGACTGCTAACAGAAATTCTTCAATCCATTCCAGATTGTCCGGTGGGGGTGGAATTGGACGGCTATTATGCAGAAATCGTGCAAGTCAAAGATAATGTGATCCGCACTG
>JAKUTG010000120.1:0-7042 GCA_022447905.1 Pseudomonadales bacterium
GTTGCGATTCTGCGGACTAGCAACTTTACTGGCGGCCTCGGCTAGCAAGCCGGAACGGGATTGCACCAATGGATTGTTGGCAATCTCGGTAATCGTGGTCACTGCGCCAATTTCGATACCATCGCCGATTTCCTTGATACCCTTCCAGGCATCGATCTGCGTTAGTTCGATCATGGCAGCAGGAGTTTTGTTACGGTCTTTCAACCAACCGTACGTATCCTGACCACCACCAAGTAGCCAACCTCGGCCTTCAACCGAAGGATCGCTACCTAATGTGTTCGCCAAATCCAGGGCGTTTGCTTCATCAGTTGGCTGATAAAGCTCAATATCGGGCATTACGTCATGTGAAGTGGCTACCATATCAACCTCGGAAATTGTTCTGAGCAAGAGGCGTCCATTCTTCTGACGTTCCTGCTAAATGGTTAATGATCATGTCTGTAGTTACCGGAGCGGCGTTAAAGATGTGCCCACCTAACGCGTCCGAAATCGCAGCATTCAGCGCAGCACATACAGCCCCCTGGGTAGGCTCACCGACTCCACGTGCGCCCACCGGATTCTCGGGATCGGGCAGATCCACCCAGCCGGTTTGAATCTTAACCGGCGTGTCGAGATAGGTTGGCACCTTGCTCTGCCAATAACCAGTACTCGCTGGAAGGCCGTTCTGCGGGTCATACAGGTGACGCTCGAGCATAGAAAGCCCGACTCCCCAAACAACTCCCCCGACCAATTGGTTCTTCAGCCCCTGCGGATGCATTACCGTACCGCATTCACCCACACTGACTATGTCCTTGATTTCGATTTTACCAGTTTCGGTATCGAGTTCGATCTCAAGGGCCGTAACAGTGAAACCGGGAGGATTACCGGAGTGAGCCGGGTCGTGGTAGACACCCATGAAGCCAGAGCCCGCTAATCGGGACACAGCAATCTGAGTCCACTCGGCGAGGTCTTCAGGGAGTTCCGCTTCGCCTGTGTATTTGCCACCCAGCTCCATTGCCCGTTGCGCCACTTCAGCAAAGCTGTACCCAACAGATTCATCCGCAATCTGGTGTACACGCTCGTTGGATACATCGTAGTCATCCGGGCTACCGCCTAGATCATTAGCAGCAATCTCTTTCATCTTCGCCAGCATATCTTGCGCGGCACCCCAGCAGGTCCGCGTATTGGTAAAGATGGAGTTGCTGCCATCCTGCGGTGAAGTGATCGGCAGGTGCAGATCGGTGCGACCAGTAACGATATCGCAGCTTTCCCAGGGCATCTTCAGTGCTTCAGCTGCTGCTCTTGAGGTTGACGCGTAAGAATAAGTTCCCAGGTTTCCGACACCGTTATGAATCTTCAGGCGACCGTCGGCGCCCATCATAACAATACCATCCATACCACTGCGGCCAGCGTTGTGATAACCCTGGCCTATTCCAAGACCAGTCACCTTGCTGCCATTGCGTTGACGGCGACGCGATTGACGTCCTTCCCAGTCAAACAGTTGCGCTGTTTGCTCAAGCGCTTCTGGCATGTAGGCACTGGTAAATGGCTGACGCTGGATACCCCCAACATCGCCATTTTGAGGCGTGTTGATCTTGCGGATTTCCAGCCTGTCGATGCCTAACTCATCTGCCGCCTTGTCAAGAATCGGCGAAACGATTGCTGCAATCTGGTTCTCACCCGGACCACGCTGGGCACCGCGGTGAGCCGTGTTACTGCCAATGGAAACACCTCGCAGACGCACTGCCTCAGCCTGATAAACTATGCTCACGGCATTTGTTGCAGAGAACGCATCGCCACCACCGCCTTTACCGCCATTATCGGATACGATCCAGATGTCAGCTGCCGACATCGTGCCATCTTCCTTGAAACCAAGCTTGATCCAGCCCTGGAATCCCTGTCGGGCACCACCAATTGTGAACTCTTCCTCTCGCGTGATTCGCATCATCACCGGTCGATTAATTTTCTGAGACAGCTTGGCCGGGACTCCGTAAATCGGAACACTGCCAGCTCGAGCCCGCTGTCCAAAACCGCCACCGGTTGCCGCGTTAACGAAGACCAAGTCTTCTTTTGCAACGCCGATAATCCCAGCAATGCCATCCGCAAAAGCGGTTAGACTCTGGGATCCGCCGTGTAGATAAAGCTTGCCATCTTCCCAGTAGGCCAATGCACTTCGTGGCTCCATGGACATGTGGGGATAACCGGCAGTAGTAAACGTGTTTTCATAAACGAAGGCAGCATCAGCGAATGATGCTTCCAGGTCTCCATAGGAAAGCTCGGTCGGTGCCTCGGCGGTAGGTTCGTTGCCTGCGCGAAAACTGGCGACCTGATCAGCCGTCCATTTCTCCTGGACAAAGCCCTGACGGAAGACGAAGGTATTACCGCCGTTATAAGCGTCGGGGCCTCCGTCCGCCAAGCTGTCCAGCGGATCAATAACGTGCTCCAACCTTTCAAAAGTGACCGCGATTGAAGCAATAGCAGTCTCCGCTGTTTTTTCATCAACGGCAGCGACCGCTAAGATTGGCTCGCCAACCAGCGTGGGCTCATTTGTGAGAATTTTGAGCCCGGTGCTTTGTGGTTCACCATCAGGATAGACGTCATCCGCGGTGAGAATGCCATAAACGCCGTCCATCGCCAGTGCCTCGGAAGCGTCGATATCCAATACCCTACCGTGTGGGATGGGGCTTGTTAATAATCGTGCATAGACCATCCCCTCGCGGGTGTAGTCTTCTGCATACTTAATCCGACCAGTGACCTTGCCCGACACATCTGGTGGAATAAAATCTTTTCCAATATGCATATATGCCATGATAGTTATCCTATTTCAGCAGCGCGCATGACGCCGTCCAGGTAAGAGTCATAAGAACCGCACCGACAGAGATTGCCTGACAGGCCGTGTCGCGCTTCTTCTCGGGTTGGGTTGGGGTTGGCACGTAATAAACCTACTGCAGCCATTACCTGCCCGGGGGTGCAATAACCACACTGTGGAGAAAGTTGCTCCACAAAGCCCTGCTGTACCGGATGCAAGTCGCCGTTTGGCGATTCAAGACCTTCAACAGTCTCTATTCGGCCGTTTTTCATAGAATGGGTTAATACCGAACAGGCATAAGTTGCGATATCGTCGACCAGCACTGTGCAGGCACCACACTCGCCCCGGTTACATCCTAACTTGGTTCCAGTCAGGCCAAGCTTGTAGCGAAGAGTCGACGCCAGGGTTTCCTGAGGAGCGACATCAACACTGCGGATTTGGCCATTTACATTGATTCGAATGAGACGTTCTACATAGCCGGCTGGACGGCCCTGGCCATTGGCTGCATACCACATGCCTGTTGTGGTAGTAGCCGCAGCACCAGAGGCTACTACCCCTTTTATGAAGCGTCTACGGGTCAGTTTTGATTTCACGGGTTACATTCGCCTCCATGTCTAAGGAAAGGAATTCTGTCTAAATTATTGATTCTTATTTTGTTATATCGCTCTCTAATACAAATGAGAATTGTTTGCATTTGTATTTTTTTGCTGTACAATAATACTCCTGCTAGAGTAAATCACCTTCTGGTTTTTAGCAAGCTAGCCGTTGGCTTGTATGGCTTGATTTCTGGTCCTTTCAGCCAGTTTCGTTCCGGTTCCCGTTTAGACTAATTGGTAGTAGAGATCTATCCCGAATAACCTTAATCGATTTCCTGCTTACAGAACCTGTTTCAGATATTCGCGGGTAGATTTTATATCTTCTTCCGACGCCGTAATTTTAACTATTCCGCGACACTCAAAACCATATTTGTACCATCAAGTTCGTGCGCGCGATTTGACTATTATTGTGAACGTAATCGTAAACCCTTAGCAACAAGCTGCTTAAAATCGGTCACCGAGCAAGCCCGTGAATCGGCGGGAACCCCCGTAAACCTTGACATATTCTGCCGTGATGTTATTTTGACCGGCCCTCTCCATGGCTCTGATAAGCAACGAATAATGAAGGGGAAACTGACTAAATCGCCACGTCCTGCCAGGCGGAATCCAATAGTGTTATGCCTACGGACCCGAGAGGCGCAGCCATCACGGGATGGGGAATCATCGGCGGAATGAGAGCCCTATCTTGCGAAGAGCAAAGAGACTTAACTTGTTATGAGCGAACAGCAAAAGCGTCCACTGAAGTTCGGTTATCCTGAGAAAACAGGACTGTACGATCCTGCACAAGAAAAAGATTCTTGTGGTGTAGGCTTTGTCGCAAATATCAAGGGCAAACCTAGCCGTCAGATTAAGCTGGACGCCTATCATATTAATTCGCGCATGGAGCATAGAGGCGGCTGTGGTTTTGAAGCCAATACTGGTGATGGCGCGGGCATTTTGCTAGCGACCCCGCATAGCTTTTTCCAGAAGATTGCCGAGGAGGAGTTAAGTTCTGAACTGCCGCCAGCCGGACAGTATGCCGTGGGGAACATCTTCCTTCCTGTCGAAAAAGGAGAAAGAGAAACCTGTCGCCGGGTGATTAACGAGATCATTGCGGAGGAAAACCAGCTGCTCGTTGGGTGGCGAGAAGTACCTTTGGATCCCGACGGCGCGGGTGTCGGTCCAGCGGCCCGTATGGCTCAGCCGCAGATCGAGCAACTCTTTATTGCTGCAGCCGAAGGGCTGGAGCAAGATCAGTTTGAACGCAAGCTTTACGTTATTCGCAAGCGCTTTACCCATCGGCTGCGCAACGATGAGTCACTAGCAGAACGCAAGCAGCTTTTTGCCTGCAGTCTCTCTACCAAGGTAATTGTCTATAAAGGGATGCTGACCCCAGGACAGTTATTCCCTTTCTATCACGACCTGACCAACCACGCTTTCGAAACTCATATGGCGATGGTACATTCGCGATTCAGTACTAACACCTTCCCATCCTGGGACCGAGCACAGCCAAATCGTTTCATGAGTCACAACGGCGAAATCAATACGCTGATGGGTAATGTTAACTCCATGGCCGCACGACAAGGAAAACTGGAAACCAATGTATTCGGTGATCGCTTAAAAGATATCTTTCCGGTTATCGATGCAGATTGTTCCGATTCCGGCAGCTTCGATGCGGTATTGGAATTCCTGCTACTATCAGGTCGCTCACTGGCCGAAGCAACCATGATGATGATTCCTGAAGCTTGGCAGTCGGACATCAATATGGACCAGGAAAAGAAAGATTTCTACGAGTATCACTCGGCCCTTATGGAGCCCTGGGATGGCCCTGCCTCGATCGTGTTCTCGGACGGGCACTATATCGGAGCAGTGCTGGACCGAAATGGCTTGCGTCCCAGCCGCTACTACGTTACCCACGATAACAAGTGCATCATGGCTTCCGAAGTAGGCGTGCTTGATGTCGACCCGGCAAATGTGAAACTCAAAGGTCGACTTCAACCCGGCAAGATGTTCCTGTTGGATTTTGAAGAGGGCCGCCTTATTCCCGACGAAGAGCTCAAACAAAACATAAGCAACAAACGCCCCTACGGGGAATGGCTGGCCCAGCAAAAAGTTATGCTGCAGGACATCACCAGCATCAGCGAGGCGCACTCACTTGATGCGGAAGACACACTCCAGCGCATGCAGGCATTTGGTTACACCACCGAGACAATGCAATTCATGCTGATCCCGCTGGTGACTGAAGCACGTGATCCATTGGGCTCGATGGGTAATGACTCGGCTCTGGCATGTCTTTCAGACAAGCCACGTATGATTTACGACTACTTCAAGCAATTGTTCGCCCAGGTAACAAACCCGGCCATCGATTCCATCCGGGAAGAAGTTGTGATGTCACTCACCTGTTTCATCGGGCCAGAAGGCAATCTTGTCGAGACTACGCCAGAACAAGCGCACCGTCTCAGCATCGATCACCCAATCCTTTCGAACCAGCAATTAACCAACATCCAGCACATGGATTGCCAAGGCATGCGTTCCCGGGTCATTGATATAAGTTACAACGCGGTGGAAGAGAATGGTTACCTCAACACCATCGATCGTATTTGCGAAGAAGCTACCCAAGCTATCACCGAGGGATTTTCTTTCATTATTCTTTCCGACCGGTTTGTGTCCAAATCACATATTCCGCTGAGCGCACTGATTGCGTGCGGCGCGGTGCATCATCACCTAGTGCGAAACGAACAACGCACCCAGATCGGTATCATAGTGGAAACCGGTGAAGCACGGGAGGTTCACCATCACTGTCTGCTTGCGGGTTACGGCGCGGACGCTATCAACCCTTATCTGGCCTTTGAAGCTCTGTGGCAAGCTAATAAAGAAAAGCTGTTAGGTGAAATGTACCCTGGCGAGGATGCTCTTGTTGCAGGTTACAAGAAAGGAATTGCCAAGGGCATGCTTAAGGTCATGGCCAAGATGGGCATCTCCACCCTTCAGTCCTATAAAGGGGCGCAGATCTTCGAAGCAGTGGGTCTGGCTGGAGAAATTATTGACAAATGTTTTTGCGGCACGGCAAGCCGAGTGCAAGGTGTAAACTTTGACGTCCTGATTGATGAATCCCGTCGCCGTCATACAATTGGGTACCCTGCCAAGGAAGGCGACGTGATTTCTGTTCTAAACAATCCCGGTGATTTTCATTGGCGCTCTGGCGGCGATTTACACATGTGGAACCCCGACACGATTTTTAACCTGCAGATAGCAGCCCGCAACAACAATGTTGAAGCCTACTCGGAGTTCGCGCGACACGCCAACGAGGAAGCGACACGCCGATGTGCCTTTAGAGGCCTCCTGAAATTCCGCACCGATGTCAACGAGTCAATCCCCCTCGATAAAGTCGAACCTGCCAGTGAAATCGTCAAACGCTTCGCAACTGGTGCGATGAGTTTCGGATCTATCTCCCAAGAGATTCACGAGTCCCTGGCAATTGCAATGAATCGTTTGGGTGGGAAGTCCAATACAGGAGAGGGAGGCGAAGACTCGGCCCGGTTCAACCCCCTTCCAAACGGTGACTCCAAGCGCTCAGCTATCAAGCAGGTGGCTTCAGGGCGCTTTGGTGTGACAGCATGGTATCTAACCAATGCTGATGAACTGCAGATTAAGATCGCCCAGGGCGCGAAACCAGGTGAGG
>JAKUTG010000121.1:0-7030 GCA_022447905.1 Pseudomonadales bacterium
GGCGTCTTTGTTTTTTTACTATGTTATGTCATTAGAGTAACCTTCTCAGGAGATAAAGTTTTATTCCCTTGGATGAAGCCCAAAAAAGAGTAGGGTTGCTGAGGTAGAAAGCTTCATTGTCCTGGCTCTTTATTAAAGCTTAAATTTGGTGGAGGCGGGGGGATTTGAACCCCCGTCCGTCAGCTCGCGGCCTAGAGATCTACATGCTTAGCGTCGTCTATTGAGTTAGCCCGTATCTACCCGACGGGCAGGGCGAATAGGGCGAGCCTGGAAAAATTTAACAGATTGATGCCAGACACATCTCACTGCGATCCCGTTCTATATGACGATTGCAAAACACTTGTTTACGGGCATCCTAGTGGCAATCGCTAGCGGCTATATTAAGCTGCTAGAGCGTATCTATCGTCGTTGGCAACTAAAAAGTTGCAGTAATTTATTAACGAGAGTTACTACCCTCTCGACATGCACTACAGGTGTTGATACCGGCGTCGAATCCGAATCACCCCCAAAGAAGCTTTATAAGTTTACCACACCCTAGCAGGTACTATGCCTTCAATATAATGGTTCAGTCATCGGTTCTGGTGACGAACAATGCGTTGTTTATCGATGTTCCACTCGCGTTCTTTGACCGAGGAACGCTTATCATGTGCCTGTTTTCCCTTTGCCAGTGCAATTTGGCATTTAACCAAATGCCCCTTCCAATACAGTTTGGTACAAACGCACGTATGACCCTTCTTTTGTGTCGCGGAAAAGAGCTTGGCAAGTTCCTTCTTATGTAAAAGTAATTTCTTGGTTCGAGATGGGTCGGCAACGGTGTGGGTACTGGTAGTATCAAGAGGAGTGATATTACACCCCAACAAAAATGCTTCCCCATCCTTTGTTAATACATAGCTATCCACCAGTTCGACTTTTTTCAGGCGCAGACTCTTTACTTCCCAACCTAGTAACTCGATGCCGGCTTCAAAAGAGTCTTCTATATAGTAGTCGTGCCTGGCTTTTTTATTGAGCACTATTGTGCTATCGGGGATTTTTGGTTTCTTGGTTTGCCCTGGTGTATTTTTCGATTTAGCCATAGCTGGTGATTATAGCCCGTTCACGGGGGTGAGACTCGATGCGATAGGAAATGATATGTACCATTACAATTTAGTCGCCGTTGTGCAGATATAAAGGCACTGTTAGAATCCGTTGACGCCGCCCAGTGACAATAAGCCAACGCACTGATTATAAAGGGTTTTTAATGGAACAGGAAAGAGGACATTTCAGCTCCAAGGCAGGATTTATTCTGGCAGCAGCTGGTTCAGCTGTTGGTTTGGGGAATTTGGTGGCATTCCCTGTAATGGCATCCAAAAATGGCGGTGCCGCTTTTCTGATCGTCTATCTGTTTTTCATAGCCTTGATTTGCTATCCCGTAATGATGGCGGAGATCGCGATGGGGCGAAATACAACTCGGAACCCCGTCGGCGCCTTCTCAGAATTATCAGATCGGTCAATGTGGTGGCGATTCGCTGGTATGTTGGCCATTCTTACCCCGTTCATGATTGCTGTTTTTTACACAGTCATTACCGTTTGGTTGGTTGTCTATATAAAAGAAATAAGCTTTGGCGGGTTGGAGTACCTTTCTTATGACACTACGTTTAGTGAAGTTGTTGCCAGGCCTTCGCTGTTCGTTTACTTGGTTTTATTGCTGACACTGGTCTTTTTTATTCTGTTAGGTGGTGTGAGGGGTGGTATTGAAAGACTGGCTAGGGTGTTAATGCCGACGCTGGCACTGATGCTTGTCTTGCTCACAATTTTTGTGCTTACGCTGGATAATGCGAGCGCTGGCATCATTTATTACCTTGTCCCGGATTTTTCAAAGGTGAATTTGTCTGTAATAAACGGCGCCCTGAGCCAGGCTTTCTTTTCACTCTCACTGGGGATGGGGATCCTGATTACCTATGGATCGTATTTTTCAAAACAGGATAGTATCCCACAGTCCACACGCATGGTGGCAGTGGCCGACACGAGTATCGCCTTTTTCGCCGGGCTTTTGATATTACCCGCCATTTTCGCTTTCGATCCAAACACAAACACGGACGACCTTTCCACGAGCAGCATAGGGCTTATTTTTAGTTTTCTTCCAAAGATTTTCCTATCTATGCAAGTTGCGGTTGGATACATAGGTGCAAGCGTAGTAGCGGCCGTATTTTTCACGCTCGTTTTCTTTGCGGCATTGACTTCTCTTGTTTCGATAATAGAAATACCGATTTCATGTTGGATTGATGAATTAAAGTTCTCCAGAAAGAAGGCGGTTGGAATGCAGGCTCTTTTGCTGACTTTTTTCGCCATACCGGCAACCATGTCTCTTGGAATCTCCGATTTTTTCACCAATTTCACCAGCTATGGTGGTTTACCGAAGTCTTTTTTCGATCTCGTTTCGGATGTTTTTTATGAAACTATATTGCCTTTTGTAGGATTCACGGTTTGCATCTTCTGTGCTTATCGCTGGAAAGTCAGCGGCCTTAAATCTGAGTTGGTTATCGGTGATGACGATTATGATGGATCACTGCTTGAGAAATATGTAAATTTCTCACTTGGAACGGTTATTCCCGTAGTTCTGCTGGTTGTCTTTATTAGCACTGTATTCCAAATTTACTTGAATTAAGCTTCCTGTACTTACAATGACTGTCATCCACCGTAGCGCCCTGGTCGAATATTCAGTGGAGGATATGTTCGATATCGTCAACAATATAGAACAATATTCACAATTCATGCAGGGATGTATTTCCTCGAAGGTCAAGAGCCAATCTGAGCACGAACTCATAGGTGAGCTCTGTCTGTCAAAGGCCGGTATTACGCAGTGTTTCACGACCAGAAATACGCTGCGGAGGCCAAGAAATATCGAGATGAAACTATTGGAAGGGAATTTTGCCAGCTTCAACGCGGAATGGAGGTTCGAGGCTCTGCGAAGAGACGCCTGCAAGATCGTATTCCATTTAGAGTTTGAATTTAAATCGGGAATTGTGGATTTTGCGGCAGAGAAGCTTTTCAGTAGCTCTGCCAATAATCTCGTTGATGCGCTGGTCGGGCGAGCCAAGCAGGTCTGTTCCTCATGAAGCATAAAATCGCAGAGAATCCCAAGGCTATTCCCGTTGAAGTGGCTTATGGAAATGCCGACAGACAACTGATAGTTTCATTGGAAGTGCCCCTTGGAACCACTGCCTATGAAGCGGTATTACTTTCCAATATCGGAAACGAATTTGAAAAAATTGATCCAGAATCGAATCCCATGGGTATTTTTTCAAATCTATTGGACGGCAAATCAAGGCCGCTACCGAAAGGCTATGTCCTAAAAGCTCGAGACAGGGTTGAAATATATAGGCCATTGCTTATTGACCCAAAACAGGCACGACGGAGCCGAGCAGAAAATAACAAGTCAAAAAAATAAAGCTGTCTGTTCTCCAATGTCTAATAAGGCAACTATTATCATTAAGACTTGATACCTTTAATTCAATAGTTCCTTCACGCATAATTGAGAGTGGAATAGGGAACCGTTATGACTGATCGCAAAGATGATAAAGTAACTCGCAAAGACAGTCTGCTCAGCAGGATCGAACATGGGTTGCACGAATATTATGTTGCGCCCTATCGCCGATCCTTTGCTAGGGCCCAGCGGGACGAAGATGACTTGTTCATGCTGCTTGTATTTGCAGAAAGTCTAGGTATTCCCAATCCTGCCGCTTTCTATACGCTGGAATTATTGCCTGTGGTCTACGATCGGTTTCATGAATGGCACACTCGCATGGGAATGGAGCGCTCGCCTCTGGATCATATAAGTTGTTGTTAGATCTCGCTCGGTCAAGAAAGGTTCTTTTCTTTGGCGGTAAAGGCGGTGTTGGTAAAACAACCGTCTCAGCAGCAACCGCACTCGCGCGCGCAAATGAAGGTGCCAAAGTAATACTGATATCTACAGATCCAGCGCATAACTTGGGTCATCTATTCGACAGAAAAATTGGGCCGCGCCCAGTTCGTATAATGGCAGGACTCGATGCTCTTGAGCTGGACCCAGATAACACGGTCGATGCCCATATGCGGGAGGTGTCTTCCGCTCTGCACGAATTGATGCCGGTTAATCTGCATAAGGAAATTGACAAACATATGCAGCTGTCCAGAGGAGCGCCGGGTATGCACGAAGCCGCGTTGCTGGAACGTATCGCCGAAATAGTTGAGGAGGGAATAAACGAGTATGACCTTATAGTGTTTGATACGGCGCCATCCGGCCATACTGCTAGACTAATGGTTCTACCAGAAATGATGACGGCCTGGACCGAGGGCTTGATTAAACGTCGCGAGAAAGCGGATCGGTTCGCGGAATTCGTAAGGGACCTCGGACGAGATTCAACAATGGCAGAGAAGACTGTAGGTGTTGCGGACTCCACGGAGCAGGAGAGAGAAAGCAAGATTCGAAGAATTTTGCATAGGCGCCGACATAAGTTTTCTGGTTTCCGTGACCGGGTGTCAGATGAGGAAACGACATCTTTCATAATTGTACTTGCGGCCGAAAGACTTCCAGTGCTGGAAACTATTGAGTTGAACGAACAACTTAAGCGATCAGGAGTTAATGTTGGATGCCTGGTAGTTAATAAGAGAGCACCAGCTAACAGCGGGGATTTCCTTGATGAGCGACGAGCGCAAGAGGAAATCCACTTGAGCACCTTAAGTGACGCAATACCTTTGCTTCCTAGGCACGACATTTTCCTGCAAGCACAAGATGTTGTCGGCCTTGCTGCAGTTGCAACCTTCTCGACAGCAATTTCATAGATACGTTCGAATTTTTAGGTGTGGTTCTGCGAATGGAACTATTCGGGGTCCTGAAAGGCGCTATTGGCTTCACTGACTGTTGTTGGTATGAAGTCGCCGGTGAAGTTAACCAATTGGTCGTCGATAAAAAAGACCGATAATCGCTCTTGGCCCCTCTCACCACCACCGGGCTGGTAGCTGTACACATAGTCCCAACGGTCCTGGTGATATGGATCTCTGACGAGAGGTGTTCCCATCACGAAATTGACTTGACGTTTGGTCATACCTGGCCGCAATTGATCAATCATTTCTTGAGTGATGATATTGCCTTGAGGAATACCAATCTTGTATACCCCTGGAAAATCCATGGAGCCGATATTATTGCAGGAGATTAAAACAGCAAGAGGCATAAGGCCCAGGATGCTTTTAGTTAATTTCATTAAAGGATCAGTTCTGTAAGTTCGAACTCGTCTTTCCTATCAGAAGCCAAGTAGGCATAATAACCTACAAATGCCAGTAGTAGAACTGCCAGATGTGTCACTGTGCTGCCTTGGACAGTGGTTATTGCTTATAAAAAAAGAGTAGTCCCCTTTACCGTTTTTAGAGATTGGCGATGAATACAGAGAATAAAGAACTGCGCAAGGCGGGTCTTAAAGTTACCCTACCCAGGGTTAAGATCCTTCAGATACTGGAAAATTCCGATAATAAACATCTTAGTGCGGAGGATGTCTATAAAGCCTTGATTGGGGCGGAAGAGGATGTAGGCTTGGCAACAGTGTACCGAGTCTTGACTCAGTTCGAGTCAGCGGGTCTTGTCATGCGACATCACTTTGAGGGTGGTCATTCTATTTTCGAGTTAACTTCGGTCGATCACCATGATCACATTGTCTGCAATAATTGTGGGAAGGTGGAAGAATTCTACGATGAAGTAATCGAAAGGCAACAGGAGCAGATTGCAAAAAAATACGGTTTTAAAATCACTGACCACAGCATGTATCTATACGGCATTTGCCAGGAATGCCAAGGTAAGGGTGATTGAAACTGTTTCTTTGGCTTCTGAAATAATCCTCTTGGTTATTCAAGAAAAACCAACATCTCATAGTCGGCAGCAAGAGTTCGGAGTCTCTCTTTTTGACTGGACAGCCGGTCGAAACCTGATTCAAACTTGACTGGAGGCGACCATCTGCTTGGCATGAGCTAATGATTCATCGCTGAATTCTTCGCCCCCCAGCATACGTGCCACTTCTCTCGCTTTTTCGTTGCCAGCCAATTTATTTATTCGCGTTCGGGTTGAGTTGTTTCTGCTGGTCTTGCTTACTACAAAATGATGATGGCCTTGGCCTGCAACCTGTGCTTGGTGAGTTACGCACAGAATTTGAGCTTTTCCTCCTAACTCTCTGAGTAATTGGCCTACTGATTTCGCAATTCCCCCTCCTATGCCCACGTCGACCTCGTCAAAAACAAGGCAGGGAGTCTGTGACGTTTTAGCGGTGACAACTTGAATAGCCAGACTTATGCGCGATAGTTCTCCTCCTGAGGCAATCTTTTTGAGCTGTTCTGGGGGTTGCCCTGGGTTGGTGCTTACCCGGAACTCTATGGTCTCAATTCCGTTGATGGAAGGCTCATCAGTCGCGGTCGGGCTTGCCTCTATCTGGATCTCCGCGTGAGGCATGCCTAGCTGCTGGATCTGGTTATTTATCTCTTTTACGAGTTTAACAGCGCCGCGGCTGCGTAGAGAGCTTACTTCGCTAGCTAGTTTCTGATACTGCTCGCGAAGTAGGTGGTCGGTTGCGTTCATACGGTCCAGTTCTACATCATTGTTCTGGAATCTGGATAATTCTTTGCGCAGCGATTCAATGAATCCTTCCAGGAGCCTTGGTTGAACTTTATGCTTACGGGCAATTGTATGCAGGTCGCTTAAGCGGGAATTGACCTTTTCCAATTTGTCAGGGTTAGCTTCAAATTTGTTCTTGAAAGCATTTAAGTCTGCGATAGCTTCGCAGAGCTGAATATCCGCGCTTTCAAGGAGCGTGATAGCACTAGCAAGCGTATTGTTTTTTTCCGGCAAATCCCGTAATGCAGTTAGCGCTTGATTTAACAAGGAGGAAGCGTTTTGGTCATTATTCTCACTGCATATATCTAGAGCCACTTGCACTGCAGAAATGGTTTCATCAGCATGGCTTAAGATCTTATATTCTGTTTCCAGGGTTTCTACTTCATTCGTGGCGATAGTCAGTTCCTAGAGTTCGTT
>JAKUTG010000122.1:0-6985 GCA_022447905.1 Pseudomonadales bacterium
AGCTAATAAAAGACAATCGGAGGTTTTTACCGCTCCATACCTGGCAAAGAAAAGATATCTTCATAGATACAATTGGCTTCACGTACATCTATGCGAAGCACTCTGTCTCGGAACTTGACATGTTTCCACTCGCCAACCCAGTATTCAGGATCTGTAAATGTGTACTCACTGACCATTGTATTGCCCTCATTAATCAGTGAAATGCGCTCGACGATTTTAAGCTGCTCACCAGTCGGGACGCCCGCCTGAATAAGATGATTTTCACCAATGAAACCAGTAGTTTCGACTACCAGAGTATCGCCATCCCAGTAGCCCAAGGACTCTCCTTGCCAGTTACGGTCGACTGCATATCCGCTGGAGCGTTCACGTCCATCAAGAAAGATTACTCGATAATCATTATTCAGCCGTGAGACCATGAAGATGGCTGTGGGATACTGCAACATCATAAGAGCACCATATCTGGTCATGAATCTTGGCATTCCAGGGGGATAGCATAGGGCGGTGGGATCACCAAAACGCTCCCCCCGTAGTGAGGCTTCCATATAAGCATCATGATAGGTTTTACCTTTTGCTGTGAGCTCTGGCGTTGGCTTGAATTCAAAGGAGCCATAATTTGCGCGATATTCATTCTCTCCACGGAACTGCCATTGCCCTGTCAGATCGAAAGGTGCTGGTGGTCTTTCCTTCGCTAGATTCTCCGGATCAAGAGCACCGGGCATATTACCTCCACCACTTTCTCCAGGAGCTAGTCCTTGTGAAATGACTGGTAACTGAGCGGGTCTCGTTTTTTCCTCTCGCATTTGCCATGTCTCTCCAGCCGGTGGAGGAACATAAGGCATTAAAGCTGGGTAAACTTGACGAACCTCCTGTTCCGGTTCCTGTATGTAGGCACGTCCATCTGCGCCAATAAGACCTAGTACTAATCCTCCAGGCTTACCAGATCTTAATGGGTTTATTCGAACAGTAATCGTATCACCAACGTTAATGGATCCACGATCAAAGCCCATTGCTTGCATTCCACTTATACCCTGGCCCTCCAATCGCCAAAGTTCAACTTCACCTTCTTCATTAGTGATTTCCATGTTAAGGATGAGGTGAGGATTCCTAAGAGTAAAAAGGGTTGTTTTCCCTGTTTTTTCGATAATTTCCCCAACATCAAAGACAACAGCAGAATGATGTGCGCTTACGAGACTGGCAAAGAATACTGACAATACCAGCAGCACTTTGAATACACTTTTAGTCATTAGTATTTCCCTCGACTGCATATAAAAATTTTCTTGAAAAAGCAGAATAAGATTTGGTAAACACAAATAATAATACGCCGAAATATTACAGGATAAAAGCAAACCTCTTAGCAATGTTTGGTCTATATGTGCCTTCTTCTATAAGGTATAGCCATGTCTCTATACATAAAGAATTCACAGAGCTTAAAAGTAGAGGAGGATAAAAAAACAGCACCGTGCTACCTAGGTCTAAATTTAAAGTATTTATCATATAAATTCATATCGTAATTCGCTCTTACTATTCTTCAACACTGTAGCCAGCTTCGATAAACAATTTAGCTGATTCCAGAGTGCATGGAGCACGAATGACTTCCCGATCAATTGTTTTTATCCACCGATGAGTAAATGTTTTAGGTTCACGCAGATAAACCGGATCAGTTACCGTGATTTCAATTTCTATTCCAAGTCCATTATCTACCAGACGTAAACGCTCGCGGATATGCTTCTGCTCACTGGAATCTATGCCGGTATGTGTACCCCAGAGGTCTGGCGTAAAGCCGCTTGTTTCGATAATCAGATCTCCATTCTCGAACCAGCCAATGGAGTGACCGAACTTCGAAGGAAGCCCCGGTTGTGAATTTTGATCAAGATGAATAACACGGCTTCCTTCCATCATATCTCGTTCAATTATTAGAGTCTTTTCATCTTGGTAGCTCACTAAATGGGTATAAGGTAGGATCATCGATTTTGGGGGGCCAGGGTCGTTACATTCCAGAATAGGATTCTGATCTTCGCTGAATCCATCCACTAAAGCCTGTCCACGCTCAGTAAGTGGCCATCCCGGCGGTGGAGTATAGGTAAATTGATTTGGGCCACGATTCCACATTCCAGTAAAATCAGAGGAAGGAATTATCTGTTGATCATTACCCTCCATATCCTGACCAACGCGGACACCATTTCGCTCAGCCCATTCCAGCCCGGCATAAGCCCTAGACTTGTTACGGTCATGCCGCCCCTCCCAAGTGATACGGTCACCTGGTTTGAAGGTATCCTTATCCCAACCCCTGGCTGACATGCCTCCCGGATGAATTAGCTCAATGCTGTATTCAACAACATTACCTGACAGATTAGGGGCTTCAACTTTTATGTAAACATGGGGATAGGTCCAACTGTAGCTAGTCACCACGCCTGACGTTACACGTACATCATTTGGGTCAAGCGAGGCGTGCGAGTGGTGACCCAGAACTGTGGTCGCCTGCATCGCAAGTAGCATGCCTGCAGCCTTTGCTACAAGTCTTACTTTTCTCATCTTGAAACCTCCGTTAAATAAGATCAGTTGAATATTGATCTGCCCCCACCAGCAAGTCCAGGCTGTTAGTTAGGGTTCAGTAGAACTTGCCATTGTAATTGAACTGGTATTCGCTGCACATAGCTTGGCAGTGTCGGTTTGGTTTTAATTGTTTGTGGTACCAGCGGGCGGACTCGATAGCCCTTTTAAAACAATAACTTAATAACAAATACCTATCTGTTATACCATCTGTTGTACCAACGAAACATTGATACCCCCCCCTAAAATTCATTAATGGGTGACCCTACAAATAAGGGTCGGTGGGCTTCTCTCACGCGGAGACCAATCAATTTCTAGATTAGAAATTTATCCTGCATAAGATTTAACCAATACGCCCAAAGAACGTTCGTCTAGCAGATTCCGAAAGAGAGATCCCTGGCTCGGCGTTATACGCCAAAACGGCCAAAATTCTAGTTTGATCACCCTGAGTAGCGGTGACCCGATGCATTGAATTGCTTCCCCGAAACAAGACTAGTGCGCCTGGCTCTGTCGATACGGAAATTGGAGGCACTTCCCCATTCAGAACCTCCCCTGCCAGCTCATAATCCTCTTTGCCTGACTCTGCATTGCGCACATTTCTGACATATTCAAAATCTCCTCCTCCTTTTGGTTTCTGAATCAACAAGGTAATGGCAAACGAAGAATTATCAAAATGCCAACCAAGTTCTTGTCCTTGACTCGCATAGTGCATGTTAATTGATGATAACGGATCGGCATATTCATGCAATTCGGCTTCACCGAGAACTTTGCAAAGGAAGTCGCGAAAGTCTGGAGCATTATAAAGTGTGTGCAAAAACGAGTTTTCTGGGATTTGATCAGTTGTAATACAGCCCTTAGATGAGGTGACCTCGCGATTACGGGGATGGTCCTTAGTGAATGCAGGGTCAGATGTCTTCAAATAAATATTGTGATTACTAGCAGTGTAGTAAGCGAGGTGCTGATTTTCTTTACCTTCCTTTTTTAATGCGTCTATAGCACTAGGGTTCAGAAAACCAGCGAGGACCAACACACTTTGAGCATCGAGTTTGTCCTTGCATTCTTTTTGAAAATTAGGGTCTTGTAAGGGATAGATATCAAGATTTACTAATTCTAAAAGGTTTGACCACTGTGTTTTATCGTCATTCATAAGCATGTTCTACAAAGCATATACGATGAGGTGCCCTAATACCTGATTTTAAATGCGAGTCCTAGGCAAATTAACAATAACGCAAACAAAAGAGTCATTGAGTCGAACTCTATTAGGTTACAAAAAATGTTAACAACCTGACGAATACGGGCTGCGCTTCGATGCGATCAGTTTATACTAACGAATTAATTAAAAGCAATTTACCGGTTAAGCTGCTACTCATGAAAGAAATATCCAATTTGCGTGCTCAAAGGTCAAAAAGATTACCGACTTTTTTGGAGGCTTCGATCTCGGTACTCTCGTTAATTATGAGTGTCGGTATCTCCGTAGCTTTTTTGGGGCTTGACCCTCAAATACCTATGCTATTAGGTGTCGCAATGGCGGCTTTTATAGCTTGGCGCTGCGGTTTCGGCTGGGCAGAGATTGAAAATTCAATGGTTAAAGGCGTAACCCGTGCCATTCCTGCGATCATGATTTTCTTACTAATAGGAGCTTTAATTGGCATTTGGATAGTGTCCGGAGTTGTTCCGGCGATGCTGTATTATGGTCTACAGACTTTATCAGCTGATATTTTCTTGCCTTCAACACTGATTATTTGCGCTATTGCTTCTTTAGCGACGGGTAGTAGCTGGGGCACCTCCGGTACAATAGGCCTCGCATTAATAGGGATCGGAAGTAGCCTTGGATTCCCGTTACCTATTTTAGCGGGGGCGGTCATCTCAGGTGCCTATTTTGGCGATAAAATGTCACCTTTATCGGATACTACTAATCTTGCCTCTGCCATGGCGGGAACAAACCTTTACACTCATATCCGCCACATGGTCAACACCACAAGTATCTCCTTCGCCATTACGCTACTAATTGAGACTATTCTGGGCGTTCGCTACAGCGGAATTGTCGTTGAAGGAGTCAATGTCATTGAAATACTCGGTGTCCTAGAAAATAACTTTGTGATCAGTCCATTGATGCTGATACCACCAATAGCCCTAATATTCGTATCTGTTAAGAAGTTTGCAGCACTGCCTAGCTTGGCGCTGGGTATCTTCGTCGCTGCAGCCTTAGGATTCTTTATCCAGCAAATTTCTATTCAGGAGATGATGCATGTTAGTTTTGCTGGATTCAATTCAGTAACTGGCATCGGCACAATTGATGATTTACTCACTCGCGGGGGCATTGTGTCGATGTCTTACACCATTACTGTTGTATTAGTCGCGATGATGTTCGGTGGCATTATAGAAGAAAGCGGTCAGTTAAACGTTTTAATTAAAAAATTGCTGGCAAAAGCACACTCTACGGGGTCGTTGGTGGCTTCAACGGTACTAACAACACTTATCTCCAACTTGGTCCTATGCGAGCAGTACATGTCTATAATTGTTGGAGCGCGCTCTCATGCTAAAGAATATGAGGCACGAGGGCTACACGCCAAAAATCTGTCTCGCGTAGTGGAAGACGCAGGCACTGTTACAGCGTGCCTAATCCCTTGGACATCGGGAGGGGCGTACCAGGCGAGCGTCCTAGGAGTTGCTACATTTGCGTACGCGCCCTTTGCATTTTTTTGTTGGATATCTCCGTTAGTAACACTTGCGTTTGGTTACTTCAATATCAATATTACTAGGATCGAAGAAGATCCAGAAACACAACTCTATCGAAGGAACTAGCGGTTGGGTAGTTGGGCTTATAGGTTGCCAACCCCATACTTAATAGTGAATTTTGAAAATAAATCTGAAAAAATCAATTTTGGTTTTTTTGTGGGTACTGGCGGGTAATACTTAAGGTATCTTTCGGAGAATGAATATGAAGAAACCATTAACAACAATCATCTTTCTCTTTCTTTTGTCCACCAATGCGACTTATGCTCAAAATGACGAGTCGATCCATCAGGCAATGCTAGCGCTTGATGCCTTCATGCTGGCGTTTAATGCCCGTGATCCTGAAGCTTGGGCCGAAACTCTGAATTACCCTCATGTTCGCTTTGCTAGCGGAAGCGTTACGGTCTCGGATTCTGCTGAGTCTTTCGCTGAAAATGCTCGAAATCGTTCTTTCACCGCTCTTGCGCGGGCGGGTTGGGATCATTCTCATTGGCTTAGCAGGGAGGTAACACTTGCCTCAGAAAACAAGGTTCATGTTTCTACAACATTTCAACGTTACAACAGTGCGAACGAAATAATCGGAACTTACGAATCACTATATATAGTTACACGAATCAATGGTCATTGGGGAACACAAGCACGCTCTAGTCTAGCGCCCTAATTAGCACTTGGCCCTATTACAGTTCTTAAGCAGAAATATAAGAACGAATGAGATTGATATTAAGGGGAATCTAATGTTTAAAATTCTCAAATTGGTGATTTGCGTTAGCATGGCTGCACCGGTTTTTTCTGCAGAAAATGAAATCGTAATTGTTGGCGGTACAGGAGAAAACTGTATTGAGGATCCTGGTTGTATAAACCGCTTACATCCAGATATACCGATGATTCATCGCGCCAATCCTGGACAATCCATTCTGTTTCGCACTCGCGATACTATCGATGTGCTTGGTACTGTTGAAACTCAAACGTCAGAACCAGAGACGCTGGATATTAATTTCGGTGCAGTGCACCCTATGGCTGGACCAGTATATATTGAAGGCGCGATACCAGGTGATGTATTGAAAGTAACAATTCTAAATATCGACCCAGGTAAATATGGATTTACCTTTGGTGGTGGTGGTGGCTTTATCCCGGATTTGGTAGGTGGTGAGTTTTTAACTGTCTGGCGTCTCAATCGTGATTTTGCCGAAAGCGACGACATCGTGGGCGTACGAATACCCAACGCAAGCTTTCCAGGAGTAGTTTCAACTCTCCCTGGCCCAGATCAATTAGCGAATATGCTTCAGCGCGAACAGCAACTGGCGAATGCCGGAGGACAAGTATCCTTACCTTCACCAATGGGAGCTTCGCCACCGGCAATCTGTGGTCCTAATGGTTCCGTAGCTAATGAATGCCTAAGAACTATTCCGCCAAGAGAACATGGTGGGAATATGGACATCCGATATTTGCAATCCGGTGTGTCAATTTATCTACCTTGTTTCATTGAAGGCTGTGGTCTAACTATAGGTGACCTACATTATGCCCAAGGAGATGGCGAGGTGTCAGGGACCGCCATCGAAATGTCTGCAAACATCTGGGTAACAACTGAGCTCGTTACGGACGGTCCTGATCTCTCTCGTGGGCCACACTATGAGGGCATGTCAAGAGTTTTAGACATCCCCTCTCGACGGTTTTATGCCGTTACAGGAATTCCGATTAA
>JAKUTG010000123.1:0-6983 GCA_022447905.1 Pseudomonadales bacterium
GATTCTCACTAAAAATCTTATCGATGTCAGGCGGCTCACCGGCGGCAACAGCTGCAAACATATCAGCGCGGATTATGGCAGCCCGTTCTTCGGGCAGGCTGTTAATGGCTTCTATGAACAAGGCTTGCAAATCAGCGGCGCCGTCTGGAGGAATCATCGTAGTAATTATGTGGTGAAGAGCTTGTTTCTTATCAGCAGCCACTTCACTGGCACGCACCCACTTATCCTCGGTCAGGCCGAGATCGATGGGAATGTCCCTGTAGTCGACAATCCCTGTAGCTGGAACCGGTTGGGGAGGGATCTTTATGATGAGGTCAGGCTCGCCAAGGGTTTCGGCAAGAGTCCACTTAGTATCAGGCCAGGTTAGATTGGCCAGGGGATCAGTGTCACCATCGACAGGAGAACCGGCATTAACCCAATGCACCAATGTCTGTGTTTCGGCATCCGTGAGATTCATCATGTTTTTGGTTCTGTGACCGATTTTATTATCGAGCTGGCCAGGAGGCATGCGTCTGGTCATGATTACTTCACGAATCATTGGAGACCAGCCTTGCAGGGCCAGCTTGCTGTCCATCGCAAAAGGCGCGATTGCCCCTTCACGGTGGCAATTTGCACAGTTCTCAACAATTATCGGGGCAACGTCATTTATGTAAGAGGGGATCGCATGAACATTTCCGCTCGCGTACTCTATGGCGGTGCCGTTGGTAGGCAGCGCAATCAGATCACGATTTTCTCCTTCAATTAGTCCTTCGATGGCCTGTTCCATTTGACCATCGGCTGGGCCACGATAAAGGAGTTCGAACGATTTGGGGTCGTAGACTACGATTTGGTCCAGATTTGTGAATCCCAAAGCTTCAGAAATTATTTGTGTATCATCCATTAATACCGGCAGACCGAGTTCCTGTACAGCGGCATCGGCCCCTATAGCTTTGCGGTCAGTCTCTGAACCGGGGTTCATCAGGAAGAAAACCACACCTT
This sequence comes from Pseudomonadales bacterium, assembly GCA_022447905.1. Lineage (GTDB taxonomy): Bacteria > Pseudomonadota > Gammaproteobacteria > Pseudomonadales > Pseudohongiellaceae > UBA9145. The sequence continues at coordinate 979 of JAKUTG010000123.1, forward strand.
GGTCTGTGTATTTGGCCTGCAAATCTGTTAGTGAGGCAACGGCATTGGTCGCGCCATTGGCGTACGGCAAAATTACAACAGCATTCTGATCATCGTACCAGGACATGTGGTGTTGCGCGCCTAGGTGATCTATCAAGGCAAAATCACCCACTCTTTCACCGGCTAAAAGGTTTGAGCTAAAAAGAGTTAGCATTGCCACTAGGGAAATTTGTACAGAATTTTTCACGAAATGAACCCCTTAATTAACGAATTTGTAATCCAGGATAGGCTTATTCTAATGGTTTCCGAGGGGATTGCAGCATTTTTTTGATTTCTTTGTTACTAACCTACTCAAATAATTTGCAGCGATTGTTCAACGAAAACTAAGGCATCTCTTTACCAGTTGCTGAAAATTAAGTAGTCCTATCAATTTCATGTAAATAACGGTAGTGGTTCAAAAATAAGCAGATAGAATCCAAAATCAGCGAAACCTAATAAATTCAATTCTCTACCCTGGAATGAGGGCTTGTTTGGAAAAAGAACTGGAAGCTAATAAAATTCGGTAGAATCATCCAAAAGAGCGCGCACCGCGCCATTTTCGTGCTCAATTTGGCTGTTTATTATTGAACCCAAAAAATACTTGTCGGGAATAAACGGAATGTCTAAAGCTGTACTTTTGCTGAATCTGGGTACACCTGAAACACCCACAACCAAGGGCCTTCGCGATTTCTATCGCCACTTCTTTGCAGATCCTTTCGTGTTCGATTTCAACCCTATGGGCAGATGGTTGCTTCGAAATCTGATCATTATGCCGTTTCGGGCGCCACGTGTGGCTAAAGACTATGCTGCAATCTGGATGGATGAAGGATCACCCCTTAAAGTTTACGCTGATCGAGTGCAGGCAGGTGTTCAGGCGGCATTCGACGAAAGCGATGAAGAGGTAACCGTTCTGAACGCAATGGCGTATAGCAGCCCATTTGTATCGGACGTGATGGGCCAGATAGAAACCCAGGGTATTCGGGAGATTCTGCTGCTCCCAATGTTCCCCCAATATTCCACAGCAACCACAGCTTCGATCTTCGATGGGGTCAACAAAGCAGCGAAGAAATGGCGAACTCCACCGCATCTTCAATTTGTAGACGATCTTTTCCAGGAACCAGCGTTCATTAGCGCCTGGACAAACGTGATTACTAAATACCTTGCAAGTGTCGATGTTGATCATGTGATATTCAGTTATCACGGGATACCGGAGAAGACTATTAAGAAAGCCGATGACAGGAATGTCTGCCAATTTACCGATTGTTGCAATCTTATTACAGAGAACAATCGTTATTGTTATCGGGCCCAATGCATTTCAACTACCAAATCAATTGCTAACGCCCTAGGCTGGTCTGAACCTTCTTACTCGGTGGCTTTTCAGTCCCGATTCGGTCGTCTACCCTGGATTAAGCCTTACCTCGACGAGCACATTCAGCAGCAGGTAAGAGCGGGCAACAAGCGCTTAGCATTAGTGACTCCCTCTTTTGTCTCTGATTGTTTGGAGACTATCCATGAAATTGGGATCGAGTATCGTGAACAATTTATTAAAGCGGGTGGTGAAGAATTCCTGTTGGTGCCCAATCTCAATGATGATCAGACTTGGATAAACTCGGTGTTCCAAATAGCTAAAAAACACTTACGTAATACTGGCTAAATGCTACTGTTCATTAGTAGTGGTATTTGAAAGGATATGAGCGATTAATCCAAGGGTCTGCGAAAAGCTTCTACAATCGCCGAACTCCATTGTATGGATAAATACAGATCAACAAAAAAGGGACACCTATCGCTAGGTATCCCTTTTTCTTCGATGAGCTTAGCTATAAATAATCAAGCGCTTATGGCTCGCTTCACCAGGTTCTGCAGTAATGGAATCTTGAACCCGTTGTGCGCCAAAGCTCTAGCACCTTCGCTAGCTATCTGCTTGACAGACTCACCAGTAGCTAGATTTTTGGTCCGCCCTTGAATGGCATTTTCTACGTTGGTCAAACGTCGCGGAGTAGTCTGCACTGCCCCAGCTACGATTCGAGAATCCTCGATAGCATCACCGTTTAGCTTAAACGCAGCCGCGATGTTTACCAGTGAAAAGTCCCACACGTTACGGTCCGCTACTTTCTCCCAATAGAAAGACGCATTAGCCCAGGTGGAAGGAATCCTCACTCCGGCAAGAATTTCACCCGGTCGCAAAATAGTAGTGTTCTTGATGTCATTGGCTGGTCCTACAAAAAAATCCTCGGCGGAAACCACGCGTTCGCCAGTGGAGTTCCGAATCACCATGGAAGCATCCAATGCAACCAATGCAGGTGCAGTGTCGGAAGTACCAGCTGCCACACAGCGGCTGCCTTCAAAGAGCGCATGCTCGCGATTCATGCCTTGTGGAGTGTCGGCGTAACACAGGTTACCCCCGGCCCGGTAGCAAGACAATCCGCGGCGATAGTACCAACAACGAACATCCTGAGATACATTGCCGCCTATAGTGCCTATGTTACGAATTTGCGGACTTGCAACTTGACCAGCAGCATCAGCAAGCAGCGAGTACCGCTGCTGTATGAGTTCGTTATTGATGACTTCAGTCAGTGTAGTTAGGGCGCCTATCTCGATACCGTCGTCAGTTTCTCGAACCCCGCGCAGCGACTCAATACCACTTAAGTCGATCAGGGCATCAACTGACTTGGCGCGATCTTTTAACCAGCCATAAGTGTCCTGACCACCGCCCACTAACCAACCTCTGTCGGCGAAGCGAGAAGCTATCTCAAGCGCGTCTTCAACCTGCACCGGCTGGTACAGTTCCATATTTGGCATTACGTCATGTGATGGCATAGTTCACCTCAGAAAGTGTTGGTTTTTAGTGACTGGGTACTGTACTCGTTGCCAGCCAAGTGATCGATGATCATGTCTGTGGTAGTCGGCGCCGTGTTAAACATGTGGCCGTCTAGCGCATCCCTGATCGCGCTTGCCAAGGCTGCTGCCATGGCACCTTGCGTCGGTTCACCGATACCGCGAGCACCAATCGGGCTCTGTGGATCGGGAATATTTACCGCCTGCTGAATCGTATCAACCGGCACATCCATGTTGGTTGGTGGCTTGTTCTGATACAGACCAGTGTTGGCTGGCAAGCCATTTTGCGGATCGTACACATGCCGCTCGAGGTTGGTCAGACCAACACCCCAGACCATACCGCCGCGCATGGCGTTATCGAAGTTCTTCGGATGAACAACCGTGCCGCAATCGGCTATACCCGCATAATCCGTAATTTCGATCTTGCCGGTATCGGTATCCAGTTCGATTTCGCAGAAGCCGACAATATTACCTGGCGGTTGACCCTGACCTGGAATCTTATCCTTGGCGACGCCAACTAATCCAGTACCTGCTAAACCCTGTGTGGCGAGCTGAGTTATTGGATTAATGTCGTCCGGATACTCTTGGCCGTCGAATTTGCCGCCCAGCTCTATTGCACGCTGGGCAGTCTGGGCATAAGTCAGTCCCTGGGAAGGATCCGATGATTTGAAAACGCGTTCACCGCCGATTTCATAATCGTCAGACGAACCGCCCAGATCCATCGCTGCGATTTCTTTCATCTTGGCGATCATGTCTTCGGCAGCGACCCACATAGCACGACCGTGGGTAAACACGGTATTACTGCCACCTTGGCCGGAGCTGTGGGGCAGGTGCCGGTCGGTACGACCGCGGTGTATCTCGCAATTCTCCCAAGGCATCTGCATGGCTTCTGCCGCTGCGCGGCAGTTCGCAGCATAGGAATAGGTACCGAGGTTGCCCACCCCACTGTGAATATGCAGTGTGCCATTGGTTCCCATCTTCAGCAGCCCGTCGTATCCACGACCACCGGCACCGTGATAACCGATACCAATGCCAAGACCGCGCTTCTTGCTGCCACCCAAATCTCTGGGTTGAGCTTCGCGCACATCCCAATCGAAGGCTCGCCGTCCTTGATCCAGCGCTTCTGCAATAAAGGAACTGGTGACAGGGCCTTGGCTGCTGCCCTGGAAGCCATCACTGCGCAGTGCATTAAGACGGCGAAACGCAATGCGATCCACGCCTACTTCGGCAGCGATCTTGTCGGTCATCGGCGCCAGTACTGCTGCCATTTCATTCTGACCAGGACCGCGCTGTGCACCGCGTGGTGTGGTGTTGGTGTAAACGGAAATACCGCGATAACGCATGGCTTCCGGTTGCAGGCAAACCGTGGTGTGTTGTGCAGAGGAGTTACCACTACCGCCACCAGTTGCACCTCCGTCGTTAACGATAGCGAGATCAACCGCACAAACCTTGCCGTTTTCTCTTACACCGATCTTGATCCAGCCCTGAATACCAGAGCGGGCTGAGCCAATGTAGAACTCCTGTTCCCGGGTAATTCGCAGTTGAACAGGACGATTAAGAATACGGGAGAAATTACCGGTCACTGCCATGATTGGATAAGGGCCAATCTTGGAGCCGAAACCGCCACCGGTTGCTTCATTAATAAAGACCACGTCCGCCAGATCAATATTCAGCATGCGGGCCAGTCCAGCATTGTTGGCACTCTGGCTCTGGGATGAGCCGTGGAAATAAACTTTGCCATTTTCCCAGTATGCCATGGAGGTGCGGGCTTCCAGAGAATGGTGCGCATATCCCATGGTGACGAATGGCTCTTCGATGATGGCTGCCGCCTCGGCAAAACCAGCATCGATATCACCAAAACTCCACTCAGTAGTGAATTCACCACCAACAGGTTCATTGCCAGCACGCATGGCATCGATTGCCGACTGTGGCCATTTGATGTCTCGGATTTCGGCACCGAGGATTGGAGTGCCCTCTGGTCCTTCCTCGCGGGTACGGACTAAAACGTTGCCTTCTGGATAGGCATTGTTGCCGCCAGGCGTCAGACTCTCAAGTGGATCAACTGCAAACTCTCTGCGCTCGAAGTCGACGCGAATATTATCGATCGCCGATTCCGCAATCTCTTCGGATGTGGCCGCAACCGCTAAGATGGGCTGACCAACGTAAGTGACGTATTCTGAGGCCAGCGACGGGTTGCCAGGAGGGGCTGCTGGTGGCAGGTCGTCAGCAGTTAGGATACCGACTACACCATCCATTCTAAGCGCCTCAGAAGCGTCGATGTTTACCACTCTGCCGCTGGGTAAAGGACTAGTCAGCAAGCGCGCAAAGACCATGCCTTCTGCTTTATAGTCTTCCGCATACTTGATCTCACCAGTTACCTTACCCGGCACGTCTGGTGGCACAAAATCGCGTCCTATATGAGTAGTCATGCTAATTGCCCCGAGGCGCGTAATACGCCATTTATATAGTGTTCATAGGCCCCGCACCTGCACAGATTGCCTGATAAGCCTGCGCGGACTTCTTCACGAGTAGGACTGGGGTTACTGTTCAGTAGTGCAACCGCTGACATCACCTGGCCAGGCGTACAAAAACCACACTGAGGTGAATTTTCTGTAATGAATGCTTGCTGCACCGCATGCAATGTGCCGTTCGCCGCCTTAACTCCTTCGATGGAAATTACAGCCTTGTATTTAACATTGTGTGTCAGTACCGAGCAGGAATAATTCGGTACACCATCGATCAGGACCGTACACGCACCACATTCGCCTCGATTGCAACCGATTTTGGTGCCGGTTAAATCGAGCTTATAGCGAAGGGTATAGGCAAGTGTTTCCGATGGCATCACGTCCACAGGTCTGCTGCGACCGTTAATATTGAGAGTTATCAAGCGCTCGGCGGCACTTTGCCCGGATTGAGCATTGGCAAGATAAAATCCAGTGCCGGTTGTAACGGCTGCACCAGAGAAAATCGTCCCCTTGATAAAACGTCTGCGTGTTAGTTTGGAATTCACTGACATTGCTCCGTTTTTTATTTTAGAACCACGCGCAAAAGACACTGTTACTGCGCGCCCGTATATCGCATATGTTACCGCCTGACAGCCTATTATTTATTTGCCTACAAAGCAACAAACTCAGGAAGTTAGGGGGCTGCCC
>JAKUTG010000124.1:0-6969 GCA_022447905.1 Pseudomonadales bacterium
TTCAAGGCCTGATATATTAAAGCGTTTTTCAAGTTCTTCCAACACTTGGTCCGGACCCAAATCTAGATGGCTCAGCATGACCAGTGTGTGAAACCAAAGGTCAGCCGTTTCGTGAATGACGGCGGCTCTGGATTCCTCATTTGTGGAGTTGCATTCTGCGGCTGCTTCGATTGTCTCCTGGGCTTCTTCTTCAACCTTTTGCAGGATTCTGGTTAGTCCTTGTTGGTATAAACTGGCAACATAGGAATCTTCACCGGACGCGGACTTGCGCTGTTCCAGAACTGTTGCCAGTTCCCTTAGTACTTCACTCATTGTGATCAGTCTATTGGACTACGCCAATTAAAAATTACTTGACTTAAGTTTTGCATTATATCGTTGCGGGATTTTCCAGTACGGATTCTTCCGTTACCCAGGACTCATTGTCCAATCTCTGAAAGAAGCAACTCTCCCTTCCAGTGTGACACGCTGCTCCGCCTACCTGTTCCACCTGATAGCACAAAGCATCATTGTCGCAATCCAGGTATACACTCACAAGTTTTTGCACGTTTCCCGATTCCTCACCTTTGCGCCACAACTTACTGCGTGATCGGGACCAATATATGGCGCGCTTCTCGTGAATTGCTGCCCGCAATGCATCCTTATTAATCCATGCCTGCATCAATACTCGCCCGCTAGAGGCATCCTGAGTGACAACAGGCGCCAATCCATCAGTGTTCCAGCTGATTTGATCAAGGTAGGAAAGCATCAGCTTAGTATGCGCTTTCAACGTCTAAAACACAAAAGGTAGACTCCGAGCAAACCCAGCCCTGACGTTATCAAGGGAATGCGTCCCAGTGCTTCGCTGATAAAAGGTACAAGAGAGATGGCTGCGAGTAGCAGGACAAATAAGCCACTGTTGCGAGACAGACGCCTTTGTCTTTCCAGTTTTTGTTCAGCTGCTTGCTGTTGCTTAATCAAGGACTCGTTAATCTTGCTTAATTTGCTGTTCTGCGAGGTGGAATTGATGAACAGCAAAGGAAGGTGAGGAAGTTGATCGATCCACTCCGGTATGTTTTCCTGGATTTTTGATAAAAGGTTGAGTGGATTCATACGCTTGTTATTCCAGTTTTCCAGATATGGCAGAGCAGTCTTCCAAATATCCAGGTCGGGATAAAGCTGCCTTCCCAGTCCCTCGATATTGAGAAGAGTTTTCTGGAGAAGCACCAGCGAAGGCTGGACCTCCATGTTGAATTTTCCGGCTGTGCGAAATAGCTGTACCAGTAAATGGCCGAACGAAATTTCTTTCAATGGCTTTTCAAAAATTGGTTCACATACAATACGCATAGCAAATTCAAATTCATGAATATTGGTTGTTTTTGATACCCATCCGCTGGCAATGTGTAACTCCGCCACCCGCCGGTAGTCTCTCTTAAAAATGGCTAGTAGGTTTTTGGCGAGATATTCTTGGTCGTTATCACTTAAGGAACCGATGATGGCACAATCGATGGCAATGTAACTTGGTAACTCTGGGTTGTTGTTTGAAACGAATATATTTCCCGGATGCATGTCGGCGTGGAAGAAGTTGTGCTCAAACACTTGTGTAAAAAAAATTTCAACGCCGGTTTCCGCCAATTTCTTCAGGTTGACTCTGTGCTTGTTAAGCGAATCGGTATCAGTGACCGGGATACCGTGGATGCGCTCTAATACCAACACATTCCTGCATGTATAATCCCAATACACTTTGGGCACATACAATACATCCGAATTTTCAAAGTTACTTTTTAGTTTCGAAGTGTTGGCTGCCTCGATTTGTAAGTCGAGTTCATCGAAGATTACTTTCTCGTAGTCGTTTACGACCTCAATAGGCCTGAGACGTTTACCAATTTCGGAGTGGGATTCGAACAAGCTTGCGATCCACTTAAGCAATTCAAGATCTTCGGCAATGGTGCTTTTGATTTCTGGACGAATTACTTTGACAACGACCTCTTCATCATTATTCAGTGTCGCCTTGTGCACCTGAGCGACTGAAGCAGACGCAAAAGGGTTGCTATCCAGCTGTTTAAAAAGCTGGTCGGTTTTTACACCAAGTGCTGCTTCGATGATGCTTTCCACTGAAGGAGACTTAAAAGGTGGAACATTATCCTGTAATGATTGCAATTCATCTGCCAGCTCGCTATCCAGAAAGTCACGACGAGTCGACAGAAGCTGACCAAACTTAATGTAGATGGGCCCCAGTTCTTCAATTGCTAGACGCAGTCTATGGTTCCTGGTTTGATTGTCCGCTCTACTTAATATCCGCGGCAACCGAAAAGGAGCCAGCAGCAAGCGAAGCGCAGTTAATTTCCTTTGGTTCGGAGCCCCAGACCGTGCAGGCAAAAAATCGTCAAGCCGATACTTTGCGACGACGCGAATAACCTTGAGGAGGCGGGGTAAGTGGGACACAATGAAGTGGTAACTGTTCAGCTTTTTGGAGGGGAAGCCAAGATAACACCTGAGTGAAAACCGAACAAGAACGCGTGCTTAAACAATCGCTTATTTATGAGTTGCGCAGTTTAATCAATTTCTGGTCGAGAATACTTGCTTTGGCGTTAATTCGGTCAATGCGAATTTTTAGATAATCCAACTCTTCACTGAAATTATCAAGTTGTTCCTTTTTTGGGAATATGCGCTCTTCCTCTGTCAAGTACTCATTTACATTGCGCCGCATATTCACACTGGCCTGCTTAGACCAGTTACGTATGTCGTTACTAATGTGACTTAGTTCATTAGTAATCAAGTTTCCCAACAAAGGGGCTAGGTAGTCTTCCCAATCGATATCCAGGCTACTTAGGCTTGCATGAAGTTCCTGGATAAAGCTGGCATCACCGGTGATTGTAAGGGCAGGGTTGGAGAGAGGCCTGTTATCGCGTTTCTCAAGGATTAGGGATAGCAGTTGGCCCACATTGCCACTGATGCTCGCAGTAATTTGAATGTCCAGTAATTCCGCTTCGGTAGACAATAGCCGGATTCGGCCTTTCTCCAGAAGAACGGTAACCATTATGCCGGGTGGATGAACGTTGATTTGCAGAGATTTTCCGGCGAAATTGACTAACCGGCTCTGCAAGTGTGGGTCTTTTGCTAGAACCCTGTTGAGTAGTTCTTCAAAGGGATGCATTGCGAGTGATCCCAGCAACTCGTTCAAGAGGGCACCTTATTCACTTGCATTGCTGAAGGGTTTCATGCCGGTGTGCACAGCGCAAATACCATTCATTACATTGTGATATTTGCAGTCCACCAGACCAGCGGTCGCCATCATAGATAGAAGGGTTTCCTGATCGGGATGCATATCGATGGATTCCACCAGGTAGCGATAACTATGTGCATCGCCTGTAATGAGCCTACCTATAACTGGCCAAAAACTGGAATAGGCTCGGTAAGCTCTATCTAATAATTTATTTTGTGGCTTGGAGAATTCTAATATTAAGATTCTACCACCAGGCTTTAACACTCGTTGTATGGAAGCCAGTGCGGTATCCTTGTCAGTGATGTTTCTCAATCCATAAGCAATACAAACACAATCAAAAGTGTTCTGTGCAAAAGGTAATGCTTCAGCATTTAATTTGACGAAATCGACATTATTACTCAACCCTTTGTCGATAATGCGATCCCGACCAATTTGTAACATTACTTCATTTATGTCTGCCAGCACCACCTGTCCTTTTTTGCCCACAATAGGTGAAACGTGAATGCCAAAATCTCCGGTCCCTCCTGCGAGATCCAATACTTTCTGTCCGGGACGAAGAGCACTGAGTTCAAGGGTAAATCTCTTAATGAGTCGATGGGTTCCGAATGACATTACGTCGTTCATTATGTCGTAGCGGCTAGCGACGGAACGAAACACGCGACCTACGCGTTTCTCCTTTTCAGCAACAGGTACTTGTTCGTAACCGAAGTGAGTTGTTTTGTCGCTGTCAGAGGGAGCTGTCATAAGAACAATGAATTGTATAAGCCGAATAGAGTTTGTGGGGGCTAGTCTGAAGAAATGGGTCTAATGTTAACCACCTGTACTCCGGGAGGCAATTCGTCGCGACTCGCTCCTTTAGCTTTCAATTTTGACACATAAACTTTCCACAGCACATTCTTGTTGGTACAAAGCTCATGTAAATAAGGCCAGCTATAGATGCCGGTTTCATGCCCATCATCGAAAATTAGCTTGACGGCGTAATTACCTACAGGTTCGACGTTGAGTAGTTTTACTTGGCGCTTTCCAGTCTGCAGAATTTCCTGTCCCTGACCGTGGCCTCGCACTTCAGCGGAGGGAGAATGAACCCGCAAATATTCAGCACTTAATTGGTACTCGATGTCATTTGCAAACACGAGTTCGAGTGTTGACGATTTCTTGTGTAATCTTATCTCGGCGGGAGGATTGGCATTCATGGATAGTCCGTTCTTTATAACCATCAGAGTATATAACGACTTAAGTCTTCATCCTTAGCTAGCTCATCCAGTTGTTCCTCCACGTATGCTCTATCTATAACGAGGTTCTTGTTACTACCTACCGCCAGATCAGAGGCAGAAAAGGATACAGTTTCTAGCAACCGCTCCATCACTGTATGAAGCCTGCGAGCACCGATGTTTTCAGTGCGTTCGTTCACTTGCCACGCGATTTGTGCAATCTTCTCAATGCCGTCCTTGCTGAAGGAAACCTTAAGATCTTCAGTGCCTAGTAACGCTTGGTACTGCTCCGTGAGCGAAGCATTTGGTTCTTCAAGTATGCGTTCAAAATCCTTTGCTGTTAATGGGTCGAGCTCGACCCGGATAGGCAAACGACCCTGTAATTCCGGAATAAGATCTGAGGGCTTGGAAAGATGAAAAGCACCTGAGGCGATGAATAGAATATGATCAGTCTTAATGCTGCCATATTTGGTATTTACCGTGGAGCCTTCAATCAACGGGAGCAGGTCACGCTGTACACCCTCCCTGGAGACGCCAGCAGTAGCTTGATCATGACGATTCGTCACTTTATCGATTTCGTCGATAAACACGATACCAGTCTGCTCGGTAGCTTCAACGGCCCGATTTTTGATTTCTTCTTCATTTATTAGCTTTGCAGCTTCTTCATCCTTTACTTGTTTCAGGGCAGCCTTGACAGTCATGCGATGTGCTCTTTTGCGCCCGGTATTCATATTGGAAAACATGCTCTTTAGCTGGCTAGTCATATCTTCAAGGCCTGGTGGGGCCATGATTTCAATACCAGCCGGTGATTCGGATATTTTTATTTCAATGTCCTTGTCATCTAGATCGCCCTGGCGAAGTTTTTTTCTGAATACCTGTCGAGCACTGGTCTTTGTGCCTACCTCGCTCTCTTCATCATCGGAGCGAGCCTGCGGCAGAAGAACATCGAGAATTCTGTCCTCCGCCAGATCTTCCGCTAGGTGCTGTACCTTTTGAATTTCCTTTTCTCGGATTATCTTCACTGCAACATCAGCCAAATCGCGAACAATAGATTCGACATCGCGCCCGACGTATCCCACTTCAGTAAATTTGGTTGCTTCTACTTTAATGAACGGTGCCTGTGCCAGTTTTGCAAGCCGACGGGCAATCTCAGTTTTACCGACACCGGTAGGTCCAATCATCAGAATATTTTTTGGTGTAATCTCATTACGTAATTCTTCGTCAAGTTTCATGCGTCGCCAACGATTTCTGAGCGCGATTGCTACTGCGCGCTTCGCGGCGTCCTGCCCGACAATATGTTTGTCGAGTTCGGAAGTGATTTCTCTAGGCGTCATTATGGACATAAGTAGGTTGCATAAACTGGTTGGTACAAGCGTCGCGTTTCGCTAGCCAATATTCAGTTCTTCTATTGTAAAGTTCATGTTGGTATACACGCAGATGTCAGCAGCGATTGCTAAGCTTTTTTCAACAATTACTCTCGCGTCTAGGTTGGTATTTTGTATCAGTGCTCGTGATGCCGCCAATGCAAATGGGCCACCTGACCCTATTGCCATAATTGAGTCTTCAGGTTCTATAACATCTCCATTTCCTGATACAACCAAGGACGATTCTTTGTCGGCGACCACCAGCAGAGCTTCTAGGCGTCTCAATGCCCGCTCTGTGCGCCAAAGTTTGGCAAGTTCCACGGCAGATCTAACTAGCTTGCCGTGATGTTTGTCTAGCTGCTCTTCGAATCGCTCGAACAATGTGAAAGCGTCGGCAGTACCTCCAGCGAAGCCGGCTACAACCTGGTCCTTGTATAGTCTCCGCACTTTACAGGCATTTCCTTTCATTATTGTGTTCCCCTGAGAAACCTGGCCATCCCCACCGATCACGACCTTGTTCTCCCGTCGCACAGAGACAATGGTGGTGCCTTTGTATTGTTCCAAATTCGTTCTCCTATTTTAGATCTCAATCTAAAATACCACAGACAGCCTAAGATATGGGAACTCAGAGGGAAATCAAGTGAAGGAAATAGAAATATTGCTGTAGTGGCAAACTTCTTCGCACAGAACTCGTCTTGTGGAAGTTCTATGTTGTTATGCTAGAAGCTGTTTATTGTAAGCTCATCCGCATACTTTGAATATTGTGTTTTTGAAGTAATTGCTCGGCCTCACTAAGTTCGCGGAGTGCTGAGTAAGGACCAGATTGAACTAAGTAAAGGGTGCGACCTGGAAAGTCTTCCTGTCTGACAATGGCTTTGATGCCAAGAGCTAATTGGCGCTCCAATTCTTGGTAGGCCAGCTCCTTCTGCTGAAAAGCCCCAGTTTGTAACATGAAGCCAGCGCCCGGTGGCGCAGCTACGTAGTTAGAAGGCTGGCGGTTCGCGATCTGCTCGGGAGTCAGGTCAACAGGTTTCGCTTCAACAGGTACTTCCCAGTTTTTTAGTTCATGGTAGAACTCAAGCTCCAGCTCTTGCTCACCAGAGGATTCCTCACTGGCAGAGAGTTGTTTTTCTATCACACTGGGCATACTGGACTCAATTTTAGTGTTGGCATTTAGTGGGGGCACGTTGCC